>NZ_JBHMFC010000008.1:0-137338 GCF_042427585.1 Mariniflexile ostreae
CGGCAACACTCGAAAAAGCTAATATAAAAGTGGAAGGCCTATTTCTGAACGCAGATGCAGGGTTTGACTCAAAAGATTTTAGAAACTCTTGTGAGAAAAAGGGTGTCCATGCCAATGTGTGTTTCAACAAGCGCAATGGGAATACCGATAAGAACGAATATTTTGACCAAGAATTATATAAAGAAAGATATGCAATTGAACGGACAAACGCTTGGATGGACAGTTATCGTTCACTACTAAATAGATTTGACACAACCATTGCAAGTTGGTTGGGTTTCAACTATCTATCATTTATGGCAATATTCCTAAAGAAAATAAAAAGCAAAAAGTTTAAATGACTTCAAATAAAACAAGGCATGGAAAAAACAAAAATAAGTATATTAAAACTCCTGCTTGAGCGCTTCCACCTCAGCAATTATAGCACGGTTACGTTTTTTATTTTCTTTGGTCATATATTGCGATTCTATATAAATTTCATCAATAATTTCTTTAGCCTCTTCCTTTTTATCCCTTTTCAATAAAAATTTTGCTAAGATTACACGTTCTTCATAAAAAGAATACCGCTCATCAATTTGTTTTAAGTGCTTTTCTGCCTCGTCCAAATCTCCTAATTTCTCATAAGCCAATCCGCATAAAAACTCTGTTCTTGTTTTTTTAAATTCCGGAAGTGTTTCTATTTTCATAGCATATACAATAAGCTCTTCATAATTTTCAGATTTATAAAGTGCTTCTATAAGCTGTTTGATAACAAAAACATCGTTTTGAATATCATCTTCCAATGCCTTTTTATAATGTACAATAGCTTTTTGATACTCTTTAGCCGCCAAATAGGCATCGGCCAAGTTCACGCGATTTTGGAAGGTTTCAGAAAATTCTAAACGTTTTTCTAAATCCTTAATTTTTTTAGCGGGATGAATTATAGAAACAATATCGTCCTGTAGTTTTTCTGTATTACGTTTACTATATACTTGGGTAATTAAATAAATAGCACATCCTATTGCTGGTATAAATAAAATGATAAAAATCCAATAATATGGGTTTCTGTTTTTAATCAAATGATAAATACAATAGACTTGTAATGCAATGACGATATAATAAAACATACGTTAAATTTATTTTAAATATGCGAATTTACTAAAGAATAGGATAAAGATTTCTTATATTATTCTTAAATTTAATAAACTATGGGAAAAGGTGATAAAAAAACAAAACGAGGAAAAATTAACCGGGGTACTTTTGGCACACGCAGACCTCGAATTAAAAAAAGACGTTCTATTGAAAACAAGATTGCAATCGATAACAAAGCACAACCTAAATAAGATTTAAATTAATCTTACCCTCGTCATTTATTATTCATCATCCCTGTGTTTGTTGTTTTTCAACAAGCATAGGGATGATGCTTTTTTATCTGGTAAACACTAAATCTGTGTCTGTAGACATAGCGTCGCTAAAGCCATATTCTCCATAATTAAAGCCTTTTAAATCGTCAATCGTTTTAGCGTTATGATCTATAATATAACGCGCCATCATGCCACGCGCTTCTTTAGCATAAAATGAAATGATTTTATATTCGCCATTCTTTAAGTCCTTAAAATGAGCTGTTATTACAGGTACTTTTAAGGCTTTTGTATCAATGGCCTTAAAGTATTCGTTACTGGCCAAGTTTAGAAACAGCTCGTCGCTGGCAAGCGATTCATTAAGCGCGTTTGTGATGGTACCTCTCCAAAACTCATACAGATTTTTAGTCTTACCAACTGGCAGTTTTGTTCCCATTTCCAACCGGTAAGCTTGTATTAAATCCAATGGTTTTAAAACCCCATATAAGCCCGACAGAATGCGGACCGTATTTTGTGCGGTTTCGATTTTATCTTGTGGAATGCTATACGCATCTAAGCCCTTATACACCCCCCCATTAAAGGCATACATGGCCTGTCTGGCATTCGCTTTTGTAAATGGTAATACCCAAGAGTGGTTGCGCTCATAATTTAGTTGCCCCAAGGCATCTGACATGTTCATGAGTTTTGACAACTCTTTCGCAGATTTCCCTTTTAGTACACCGTTCAAGGTACTGGAGTTTTTTAAAAACTGAGCTTCAGTAGCTTCATGAGTTGGTAATTTACTTTCAAAATCTAAAGATTTCGCAGGTGATAAAACTAATTTCATAAATGCATTTTTTAAATTTCCACATAACAAAAGAACCCCATAACATAAGATGCTTTTCTTTTACTTCAAAATTACAACTAGTAAATCGTTTTTAAAATCTTAAGCTACAATTATTTGAAATAGGATTATAAATTAAATTGATCATGGTTTTATTGATGGCTCTATTAAAAAGAACCTACTCTTCTATTTTTCAATAAGGCTTATTTTCACATTATGATCCTTCAAGTCATCTAAATGCTCTTCTACTTTAAACTCCGAGGGCTTAAACCTACTTGTTCTGTGTATGGTCTGTTGCAGTCTCGCAACGCTTCTTGCAAACCGACGCACCCCTTGCTCTGTTTCCAATATCAAACCAGGAACAGGTACATTTTTTCCTGTTTCATCTTTAGCGACCATTGTAAAGTATGAAGAATTACAATGTTTTTTCTTTCCGGTCTGGATGTTTTCCGATTCTACACGAACCCCTACCACCATAGACGTTCTTCCTGTAAAATTAATAGATGCTTTAAGCGTTACCAAATCGCCAACATCTATCGGATTTAAAAAATCGACCTTATTTACAGATGCTGTAACACAATAATGCCTAGAATATTTTGAGGCACAAGCAAAAGCTATCTGATCCATCAAGTTCAAAATAAATCCCCCATGGATTTTACCACTAAAATTGGAATGTGATGGCAACATAAGCTGTGTTATGGTTACTTGAGATTCTTTAGCTGATTTAAACATATTATTTTTTAAATTATTGAATTATAAATGATTCCTGTTACGATGGCAATACCAAAACTAATTAATGTGCCTATAAGGATATATTCGGTAAGCTGCCTGTGTTTCGACTCTTTTAAGTCGCCAAACCTAAAAACAGATTTTGCCGTAATTAAAAACCCTACCGCTTCCCAATGCCCCATAATGATAAAAACAAAAACCAATATACGCTCCAAGATGCCTATATATTTCCCTGCATCTTCAAGGGATTCGTTGTTTTTAGTCAGTTCTGAAATATTCCATTTTAAAAAAATGATTTTCATTAGTATGGCTACCGGAATTGTTAAAAACAATAAGCATACCATTAACAACAAGTGCTTCTCTGTAACCAAATTAGCAAAATGAAACGAATGCCCAGAGTATACGACATAACAAATACCAATAACCAATATATGGAGCAGTTGATCTATAAAGAAAAGAGTACGTGTGTTTTTTGGGGTTTGAACCAAAAGCTTTACGGCATCTATTAGAAAATGTGAAACTCCAATAATTATAATAATGGGCCACCGTGTTATATCCCAAAGCAAAATAGCTGTTAATAATATATGAATGAGCACATGACCATACAATGCTACTGAACTCAATTTCCTAGCTTCTTTATCCTTAACCCACTTTTGAGGCTGAAGAAAAAAATCACCTATAATATGCGACAATAAAAGTTTTATCAAAAGAATCATAACAGGCTTATTTTTTGTCTATACAACTGGTCCAACTCTAGTATTTCTTCTAAATGTGCTCGTTTTTGACGCGTGCTTATCGCATTTTGGTTAATACCTATTTTAGCGCCTAACTCACTTTGCAAAGCATTGGGGTTTTCTATAGAGAGTTTAATCATCTCGGCAGAATTAACCGTCCAATGATCCATAAAAACAAGTGCTAGCTTAAAATATAGATTAAGCATTTCATCCAAGGCTTTATTTGTTGTTTTAATACGTAAATTCAATTTTTCTTTTTTTATAGCTTCTAGAGTTTCTCCAGAAAAAACATATGCATCCCCCATAGATTCTGCCACACTATTGGCTCTATATGTTTTAGCTCCAAATCCAATGGCCATACGCACATCTAGTCCTTTAATGGTTCTAATGCACGCTTTTATGTACACAGCAGCTTTAAAACTGTCTTGATACGCTTCCAATTCTATTTGAAAACTATCCCCACGGTAAATGTCCCACTGGGATTTATCGGGCTTTAAAAAAGTTAATGCTTTTTTAAGCACATCGAGCCATACCTCAGGGCTTTCTTGAGATCTAGAGTTTATAATATCGCCTGTTATGACACTTGTTAGCATTGCATTACACATATATCACGCTTTAAAATGATAAACAAATATATCACATATTTAAGTGATAATAAAACATATCATGCTTTTATGTGATAAAAAAACAAAATTAATACCCTTTGGCACGTTTCACAATAGCTTCAGGAAGCGATTTTTTTGCCTTAGCGCCCAATTTTTTTATTTTCTCCACACTTGAAACAAGGTTGCCCTTACCATCAACCAATTTATTCATGGCAGCAGAGTAATCACTTTTTGCGGCATCTATTTTTTTACCTACGCCTGTTAAATCACTTACCAAACCTTCAAATTTATCGTAAAGCGCACCTGCCTGTCTTGCAATTTCTATAGCGTTTTGTTGTTGCTTTTCGTTATTCCACATACTATCTACCGTACGAAGCGTTGCTAACAACGTAGAAGGTGTTACAATAACGATATTTTTTTCAAAAGCTTTATTATAAATACTGTTATCTTCATTTACAACAACAGCAAAAGCAGGCTCGATAGGAATAAACATCAACACAAAATCAGGAGACTCCATATCGTAAAGGTCATGATAGTTTTTTTCCGAAAGTTGATCCACGTGCCTTTTAATAGAATTTACATGCGCTTTTAAAAATCTGGGTCTATCTTCATCCTCCGCATTTATAAAACGCTCATAGTCTGTTAAAGATACCTTACTGTCTATAATCATTTTTTTTCCATCGGGAAGACTAAGAACGACATCGGGCAAAACACGAGAACCATCGCTTCTCGTAAAACCTTGCTGCACGAAATACTCTCTATCTTTCTCTAATCCAGATTTTTCCAACACACGCTCTAAAACCAGTTCGCCCCAATTTCCTTGCATTTTGCTATCTCCTTTTAATGCTCGGGTAAGGTTGGTGGTTTCCTTTGTTATTTGTTGATTAAGGTCTTTTAAGCCCAGCAACTGCTCCTTTAAAGCCGAGTGCATACTAATACTCTCCTTTTGTGTTATATCTACCTTATCTTCAAATGTTTTTATTTTATCTTGTAACGGTATTAAAATGTTTTTAATATTTTCCTTGTTCTGAAGGGTGAATTTTTCAGATTTCTCATCCAATATCTTGGTTGCCAATAATTCAAAATCTTTTCTTAATAGTTCCTGCCGTTCTTCTATTTCGGCATCCCGTTTACGACTAAGGTGTTGTAAGTTTTCATATTCCGTATTTCTTCTTGTTAATTCAGAATTTAAAAAATCTTTTTCACGACGAATGTCTTCGCGATCACTTTCAATTTTAGAAATAGTTTCCCTTAAATCTGTTATTTGAGTATTGAACACTTGATACTGTTTTATGTTTTCAGTTTCATGAAACTGTTTCACATCCATGAGTTGTTGATGTAGATTGGCATGGCGCTCTTCTAACATACTTTTTTCGCTTTTACTTTTAAGCTTGGTAAATAGCATGCCCAAATAAGCTCCAATGGCTGCGGAAATTAAAATAGCAAGAATAAGGATAAGACTGTCGTTCATTTTAAAAAAGGATATGTATCAAATATAATTGTTTTAGAGTAGCGTTTGAAATAGAAAGCATCCATTTTTTGATTAACACTAAAAGCTTCGAAGGCATAAAATAAGGAAACAAGATAAAAAACCGCTAAAACTCTATTTATCTATTAAATCGATTTCTTTTAAAGCATCATAATAAAAGTTACAGGATAACGAAAACCTACTTTCTAATACGAAAACGGCCTGTTTCTTTATCAAAGTCAATTAAATCTTTTGGAAATAAAGTGTCGAACACCCCAGATTCAATAAGGCTACAGGGTTGCCCCGACACAACTTTATCAGGTGTCATTACAATTAAAGTATCGCATAATTGAATGGCTAAATCTATTTCGTGCGATGAAAACAAAATCGTTTTATGGGTGTCTTTCGCTAGATTTTGGAGCAATTTCAAAATATATGCTTTATGATACATATCTAAATGTGTAGTAGGCTCATCCAGGATAATGAGGTCGGTATCTTGAGCTAAGGCACGTGCTATCATGGCTTTTTGCAATTGCCCATCACTTAATTCAAAACATTTTTTATGTTTTAAATGCTCCATATGGGTTTGTTGTAATGCTTTAGCAATAATGGTTAAATCGTTTTCCGATAAGCTTCCTACCCAATTGGTATAAGGTTGGCGCCCCAAGGCCACCAATTCGAAAACAGATAGGTTTTTTGAGGCAATTTGCTCGGTTAACACCAAACTCATCACTTTTGCCAAATCAATATCCGAATATTTAGAAATGCTTTTATTATTAATAGAAACATAACCGCCCAATGGTTTTTGCACATTAGTAAGTGTTCTTAAAAGTGTAGACTTACCAATACCGTTAGCTCCTATCAAGCCCACAAGCTCCCCTTTTTTTAGTTGAATATGGATGTTTAAAGCCACAACAGTTTTTGCTTTTTTTGAAGCATATCCAATGTCAAGCTTTTCTGTTATCAAAATAAAATCTTGGTTTTCTTTTTCCACGTAATTCTATTGTCTTTTCTAAAATTAAAACATCATTTTTCGTTTTCTAACCAACAGCCAAATCACTATAGGGGCACCAACCAAAGATGTTATAGCATTAATGGGCAAGGTATAATCGCTATTTGGAAGTTGCGCAATGCTATCACAGATAAGCATGATGATAGCCCCAAATAAAAACACTGCGGGGAGTAATATTTTATGATTGGATGTATTAAACACCTGCCGGGTAATATGAGGGATTGCTAGTCCTATAAATGCAATTGGACCAGCAAAAGCGGTTATGGTTCCTGCCAATAAACTGGTAGCAGCAATAATAATCAACCGGCTTCTCTTCATGTTAAGTCCGAGGCTTTTCGCATAATTTTCACCAAGCAGAAGGGTATTTAGCATTTTTATAGATGTTAAACTCAATAAAATACCACTTAAAAAAATCACAAATAAAACCCATAATTCATTCCATGAAAGATTCCCTAAGCTACCAAACCCCCAAAACACGTATTGTTGCAGTACTTCTGCCGAACTAAAATAAGAAAGCACACTTACTACAGCAGCTGTTATACTGGCAAACATCAACCCTATAATGAGAATTGCCATAGTATCCCTTACTTTTATTGAAACCATTAAAACAGCTAATAGCACTAAAAAGCTTCCTAAAGTTGCGGCCACTACAAGGCTCCATTTAGAAATTAAAACACCTGCCAATACCCCTCCAAAAAGGGACGCCCCCATAGTGGCCAAAGCGACTCCTAAACTAGCACCAGAAGTAATTCCTAGCACAAAAGGACCTGCAAGAGGGTTTCTAAACAATGTTTGCATCATAAGTCCGGAAACACCCAATCCGGCTCCCACAATAATGGCGGTAAAAGCTTTTGGGAGCCTATAGCCGATAATAATATGGTGCCAAGCCGTATTATCTGAGCTTCCCAAAAGAGCGTTTATCAGTTCGGAATTAGGAATAGAAACAGAACCTAAACTAATGTTTACGAAAAAAAAGACAAGCAAAAGCATGCTTAATATTAGAAAAGAACGGTTATAGGTCGTGTGTCTGTCCAATTTATTTTAGATTCTGAAAAAAATAAGGCGTATAATCCTCTAATAGGCCTGGGTGCGCGATATAGATCATGTCCTTTAAAATAATATCGGGTCTTAAAGGGCCTAATTCATAATAGAGCAGCCCTCCTTTTGGCCCTATCTGTTTGGTGTAACCATATATTTTATTGTTCTTAAAAGCGTCAAAATAAGTATATCCTTTATGGCTATCGCTCATTTGTTCTTTATTTTCAAAAGCACCAGCCCCAATCCAAAATTGTGCATGTTGCGCTTTTTGCAGAACATTTTCAAAATTTAATTGCAAACTTCCCGTCGCTTGGTTGTTTTTCCAAATATATTCTGTGTTGGCATCTTCTAAATATTTCGCCATAAAGCTTTTGCCTCCAGGCACATTCCACACATCTTTAAACATCGATCCAGAGAAAACAACAGGCTTTTCCTTTGCACTTAAAGCGGTTTCTTTTGCGTTTAGGTAATCTGTCTCAATAGTGCTAAATATTTTATTTGCTATTTCACTTTTATCAAAAAATGCCGCAATAAACTTTATCCATTCGGCTCTTCCTAAAGGGTGCTGTTCTGTCCACCCGCCATCTAAAACTACAGGAATTCCAAATTTCTCAATTTGATCAAGCGTTTTATTATTACCATTTACAGAAAACCCAATAACCAGTTCGGGCTGTAGTTCCAAGAGCAATTCCATATTAAGATCCAACTCATGGTTTAAATCTTTTATTTTACCGTTTTCTATATGAGCCCTTGTTTTTTCGGAAGAAATAAAATCGGTATTAGGGAACCCAATCAGTTTCTCATCAAGGTTTAAATATTCTAATGCTGGAATGTTAGTAGTAGACATCACCACGACGCGTTCAACAGGTATTTCAATAACCACATCCTTCTCGTTAAGTACCGGCATCTTTTGCCCCTTTTTTACCAAAAGATATCGAAAGGATTTATTGCTATTGGGCCAAGCCGAATTTACAATAATCTCTTTATGCGTTTCAAATTCATTTACAGAAAAACTCTTAGCATATTTTATGGTTTCAGAATCGTTTTTTTTTTCTATCGGAACACGTACATCCGGGCTCTTTTTATCCTTACATGAAGCAAAGAAAAACAAAATACTACACAACAAAACTAAAATACGCATGAGTCTGAATTAAAAATCAAAGGTCTTTAATTTTTTTGTAATACCGTACACTTAGAATTACTTTTGAGGATTTTTAAAGAATTGATCATTCCATACGCACTTAACAAAGCAATAAGTTTGCTGTTTTGCTCCTTATAAAATAGCGAAATTAGGACATAACAGTCTTATAATATTACACATAAATTGGATAGTCCGCACACATAGCATCCTGAAGCTCTTTATATTTAAAAACTTTAACAGCGCCCCTTTTTAAGGACAAATTCAATAAATACTATAGTAAAAACGGGGTTCTCATAATTATGGTTTTCAAGCTTGATAGTATAACCTTATAAAAGTGACGTTTCAAACAGCCTTGTACTTTTTAAAAATATCTTTAACAAAACAGTTTTAAATCTAAAAATAGATCATACATTTGCATCGAAATTTGGTTCTATTCAGTTTTTTTTTACTGAAAGATTAAAAGGGAATCAAGTGCGTAGCTTTATGTTTTAAATTTTAAATCATCATCAGGCTACAACTCTTGAACTGTTCCCGCAACTGTAAGTTCATGCTGAATTCGTTTTTTCAGCATCTCGTAAAGAGGATGTTATTAACTTCAACACCACTGGCCAAACACCGGGAAGGTAAAATAAACATAGAACAAGTCAGGAGACCTGCCATTTTCATCATCTAATACGGCTTTCGGGAGAAAAGCCATCAAGATTTATGAAAAAAAACAATATTCATCTCGTATTTACAAGCGTTTTCCTAAATGTTGTCACCTATCCAAAGGGCATCAAGTGCCCTATGTTGCTTTAATTTTTAAACCTTAAGGTTGAGGGGCTACAATTTGTATTACGGAAATTTGTTTTAACACTTCAAAAAAAAAATCAAACATAACCCATTATAAAACTTTTAATTATGAAAATGAATAAATTTACCTTATTAGCTTTAACCATAGGATTGGTTTTTACGTCTTGTACTAGTGACGACAATCCTGCAGATGAGATTAAAGGAGATTATGAAAATGGAATACTCATTTCACATGAAGGCAGTTTCAATAAACCAAATGCTTCAGTATCGTTTATATCATATGATTATTCTGTTCTAGAAAATACTATTTTTAATAATGTAAATTCAACATTATTAGGAGATACGGCACAAAGTATAGCGTTTCTAGATAATTTAGCCTATATCGTTGTAAACGGATCACAAAAAATTGAAGTGGTAAACCGTTATTCTTTTAAATCTATTGCAACTATAAACACCGGCCTAACTAACCCTAGATACATGACATTTGCCAATGGAAAAGGATATGTAACAGACTGGGGACATGGAGATGATGCCGATGACGATGTGGTGGCTATTATAAATCTTTCTACAAATACTATAGAAAGCTCCATTACTGTTGGAGAAGGACCAGAACAAATTATAGCTAAAGACGATAAGTTATATGTTTCTCATAAAGGTGGATGGTCCACAAATAATATAATTTCTGTAATTAATACCACATCAAATGAGGTAGATACTATTGAGGTTGATGATATTCCTGATAACATGCTATTTAACGACGCTGGCAACTTAGTCGTTTTATGTCAAGGCTCTAACCAATACTGGTTAAGTCCGGTTATTGAGACGCCTGGTTCCATAATTAAAATTAACACGTCTAACCATTCTATTATTTCAACTTTTAGTTTTGCCGATGGTTTACATCCCGATTTAATGGCTTATAGTAATGGCAAATTATATTACCAAGTATCTAATGCTATATATAGTATGTCGGATAATTCTACTGCCTTGCCTACAGAAAGCATTATCAATGATTCATTTTATGGAATGGCCGTTAAAAATAATACACTTTATGGTTTGAAAACGGATTTTAATGCAGAAACTGGTGAGATATCCATTTACGACTTATCAACAAACACATTAAAAACAACCAAAAACTTAAAGGTAGGAGCTTCTAAAATATATTTCAATTAAGGCATTTCAAAAAAACTTAATTCTATAAAAAAAACCTCTAGATGGAGGTTTTTTTTTATAGAATTAAATCGCAATACCAAACACCATATTGGTTATTTCCGCAAATAGACGCATCTGTTTTGGGTAAGTTATATTCTCGATACACTTTCTTACCAATACTAAACTTAATAACTAGCAAATAAGTTTTTCTTCTTTATATGCTATAAAATCTAGTAATACCAGTCCATAAAAACATATTAGTAAAAGTGTTATTTACAGAATTAACATTTAAAATTTTAATAGATTTATAACTTTGCGTAAAAACCATACTTTTATAAAAAAAACCAAGAGAGCAATCCATAACCTATAATACTTTTTTTTTGTATCTACTAAACCTTATACGCTGGAAAAACCTTTTAATGATTGCTCTTGTGCAGTTATTAATAAAATATGCCTTACTAGAGCCTTATGGCGCACAAACGCGTTTAGATGGCCTAGGAATTTCACTTTTAATTTTAGCTTGCATTTGCATTGCCGCAGCAGGAAATATTATCAACGATATCTATGATGTTGAAACCGATTTTATAAACAAACCTAAAAGATTAATTGTTGGCACATTCATTTCAGAAAAAACAGCTTACAACCTATTTATTGCATTTAATATTATGGGTGTTGGCATTGGTTTTTACGTATCGCATTTAGTGGATAAAAGTGCTTTCTTTTCTATGTTTGTCATCACTTCTGCCTTACTTTATATCTATGCTTCTTATTTAAAACGCATACTTTTAATAGGAAATATTGTAATTTCATTATTAGTGGCCTTAAGTATTGTAATGGTTGGTGTTTTTGAGCTACTTCCCGATATAAACCACCACAACCAAAACACGCAATTGGCTTTTTTTAAAATCATTTTCAATTATGCTCTATTTGCTTTTATGATAAATATGCTTCGCGAAATTGCCAAAGACCTAGAAGATATTAATGGCGATTACAAAGCAGGTATGAACACATTGCCCATTGCTATTGGCAGAAAAAGAACGAACCATGTACTTATTGCACTCATGTTCATTTCTATAATAATCCTTATTTATTATGTAACAGAAGTTTTGTACAAACAGCTTATTCTGGTGGGATATTTTTTAATATTTTGTGTGGGGCCATTACTTTTTATACTCCTAAAAACTTTTAATGCCAAAACTAAAAAAGATTATCATAGTATTAGTAACGGTCTTAAAATAATAATGCTTTTCGGAATGTTATCTTTATCCCTTTATTTGGTTATCTTAAGAGCCTGAAAAGCACGACAAGAAACCGAGGTGCAATAACAAAGAACAGGCAATAAACACTAAGACCATGCTACACGAAAAACTTAAAAACCATCATATTATTTTAGCATCAGCCTCTCCCAGAAGACAGGCTTTTTTTAAAGAATTAGGTCTAGATTTTGAAATTCAGCTAAAACCTGTTAAAGAAGAATACCCTCCACGTCTCACACATTTCGAAATTAGTGATTATTTAGCACAATTAAAGGCACTGCCTTTTAAAGCGGCATTAAAACCGAAAGATATTTTAATAACAAGCGACACCATCGTATGGCACAACCATACCGCTTTAGGCAAACCGAGAGATGCCAATGAAGCTTTTCAAATTTTAAAATCTTTGAGCAATACTACGCACGACGTGATTACTTCTGTTTGCTTTACCAGCCTCAATTATGAAAAGACCTTACATAATATTACAACTGTTACCTTTAAAGCACTTACAGATAACGAAATCCACTATTATATAAATACCGCTAAGCCTTTTGATAAAGCGGGTGCTTATGGCATACAGGAATGGATTGGGCAAATTGGAGTTACCAAAATAGAAGGCTCGTATTTTAATGTAATGGGACTGCCCACACATCTTGTTTACAAAACGTTAAATGATATGGCAAATGTTTTATAAAATTGTAACTTTAGGCTATGGATATCCTCTACACTTTTAAAAAAAACATCAAAACAAAGCTTATGCTTTGGGCCATTCTTGGGTTTTCGTTCTTTATAGTGTCTTGTAATAACGATGTCAAACCAAAAGAAGTAGCCCCTAATTCCCAAATGCATAATACTACCAAAAACATTGATCTGCAGCAGCTTTCGCAAGCCTTTAAAACATATTGGTACGCCGGCGAGGCCGAAATATCATCTTACACTTTAGAGCAAGCCCGTTATGGTGAAATAAGAAACGGTAAAGCTGTTTTAATTTATGTTACCGAAGATTTTCTTCCCGATGCCCAAGTTAAAGCTGATACTAAAAAAGCCCATACGGTGTCTGTTTTAAAACTGAATGCGACTAAAAACTTCAATACGGGCATTTATCCCTATAGCATTATGCAGAGTACCTTTTTCCCTGTATCAAACCAGCAACACGCTATAAAAGTATCCAGTTCTATTCAAGAATGGTGTGGCCATGTGTATGTTCAACTTAACAATAAAGAAGATTTTGAAATCACCTCACACTCCTACTTTGAAGGGGAAGGCGACGAGAATTTTAAACTCGATAAAGCTATTTTAGAAAACGAATTATGGACCCAATTGCGCATAGATCCCAAAACATTGCCAACAGGTCTAATAGAACTTGTTCCGGCTTTAGAATACACACGCTTGCATCATGTCCCTATAAAAGCATTTAAAGCACACGCAACATTAAAAAATGGTGTTTATTCTATCTCGTATCCAGAATTAGACAGAACACTTAGCATTCATTTTAACCCTAAATTCCCTTACCATATTTTAAGTTGGGAAGAAAGCTTTAAAAGCGGTTTTGGTAAAGATACAAAAATACTCACCACAAAAGCTACAAGGCTAAACACCATAAAATCTGCCTATTGGGGTAAAAAAAGCAACAAGGACGAAACATTAAGAGAATCGCTTGAATTAAATTAAAAGCATGTCATTTTGTAACGTATCTTTGCAGGATATTAAATTTCAGTTTATGTTATTCCAATTTTTCAAATCCTTCGAAAGTGAATTTATAGCCACTGCTATTTTAATAGTTTCGATGCTTATTATACGATTTGTCACCAATTTTACCATCACGAAAGTAGCTAGGCAACGAGATATTAATGAAGCCAGAACCCGTCTTATCCGAAGATATGTTACGGTTACCTTATTTATAATTGCCCTGCTTATTGAAGCCTTTGTTTTTGGTGCAGAAATGAAAGAAGTGGCCGTTTTATTCTCCTCTATTTTTGCCATTATCGGTATTGGTCTTTTTGCTATCTGGTCCATTTTAAGCAATATCACTTCGGGTATCATTATGTTTTTTAATTTCCCTTATAAAGTAGGCGACAAAATTGAAATTCATGATAAAGATTTCCCTATCCGTGGTATAATTGAAGATATTAGGGCCTTTCAGCTTCATTTACGTTTAGATAATGGCGATTTGGTTACCTACCCCAATAATTTAATGTTACAGAAAGCCGTAACGCTTGTGGAAAAAGACGCTATTGAATATGAAGCCGATTATGAATAAAACCCTATATTTATAACAAGTAAGTTATAAGCATGGCCAAGAGCAAGAAAAAAACCAGAACCACCAAATACAAGAAAAAACTAGGTGCAGCACCAGGATCTATAATTTATACGGGCGATAAGCAATCCCAAAAATTGTTTATAGAGTCTTTCGATTATAACACGGTGTCTTTTGAAGAAAAACAATTTCAAAACATTCAAGATACCTTTCAGTATAAATCCACAGACTCAATAACGTGGATTAATGTTAATGGCCTTAACCATGTAGAGGCTATTGAGACTATAGGTACCCATTACAACCTCCATCCACTAACCCTTGAAGACATTGTAAACACCTCTCAACGAGCAAAACTTGAGGAGTATGACGATTATATATTTGTAGTTCTAAAAATGCTCTATTACGATGCAGACGAAACCATTATATCCGAACAAGTAAGTTTTGTGGTGGGCGAAAATTACGTTATCACTTTTCAAGAATCCGATGGCGATGTTTTCGACGGTGTAAGAGAACGGATTCGCCATGGCAAAGGACGCATAAGAACCATGGGCGCCGACTATTTACTTTACGCTCTTATAGATGCTGTTACCGATAATTATTTTATAATTATTGAAACCATGGGCAATAAAATTGAAGATCTGGAAGACAACCTCTTTAATGGCATTTCCAAAGATCAAATCAGTATCGAAATCCAAAACCTTAAACGGGAAGTTTTAAAAGTAAGACGCAATATTTTCCCCTTAAGAGAGATTATCAATAAAATTGAGAAAAATGACACCCCGCTAATAAAAGAAAAAACACTTCACTATTTTAGGGATATTTACGACCATACCGTACAAATTTCTGAAAATTTGGAAATATACCGTGAAATGATTTGGGGCCTTATGGATATGTACATGACCTCCATTAGCAATAAAATGAACGAGATCATGAAAGTACTCACCATCATGTCCACCATATTTATACCCTTAACGTTTATTGCCGGTATTTACGGTATGAATTTCGATAACATGCCCGAACTCCATTATAAATATTCTTATTTTATACTTTGGGGCCTAATGATTTTGCTTTTTATAGGCATGCTTATTTACTTTAAACGAAAAAAGTGGCTTTAATACAGGTATTGGGGCGTTACCCCTGCCCTTCGGCTTCGCCAAGGTCATGCGTCGGGCTTTCACTACTCGCTTCCTCCTAACGTCGGCGAGCTCAAACACACCGTTCAATCCCTAACGCAGATTGAGAATTCTGGACAAATTTCCATAAAACAAAACCTTCGATACACATGACACTTCATATAAAAAAAATCGCAAAACTCACAGGCCATAGCGGCGCCATATACGCTTTAGATACCAGCACTGCTAATCATCTTATTTTATCTGGTAGTGGCGATAAGACAATAGCAAAATGGAATTTAAAAACACTACAACCCGAAAAACTTGTCGCTAGTTTTCCTGCCGTTTTATATGCTATTTGCCATATTCCAGAAAAACAATTATTACTGGCAGGAACTTCAACTGGTCAAGTTCACATCTTCGATTTAGAAAAAAACGAAAATATAGAAATTCTAAAAAACCATACTTCCGAAATTTTTGATATTAAATATTCTATTGAAACCAATTGCATTTATACGGCAGGTGGAGACGGTTATTTCGCTGTTTATTCACTTGACACCTTAGCTTTAATTACGATGAAGAAACTATGTGACGAAAAAGTGCGCCATATGGATTTTAATGATACGACCTCTGAAATTGCTGTTGCTTCAGGAGATGGCTACATCCGTATTTTTGATCTAAAAACATTCTTGGAAAAAAGGATTTTCATCGCACATGAACTCTCGGCAAACGTGGCCCGTTACAGTCCTGATGGCAAATCCCTTTTAACAGGAGGCCGAGATGGCCATTTGAACATATGGAGGGTTGGAGATTACGACATGATAACATCCATTTCTGCTCACGAATGGGCAATTTATGATATTGTATTTAACCCAAGTGCCCATTTATTTGCAACGGCCAGTCGAGATAAAACGATAAAACTATGGGATTCGAGAACATTTGAGCTATTAGAAATCATTAATAAAGAAAAATATGATGGCCATCTAAATTCGGTAAATAAATTAATTTGGAGTTCCTATAATGATTATTTGATTTCTGCAGGAGATGACAGAACCATTATAGTATGGGAGATTAAGTCGCTCTAAATCTTTAACAAATTACGGGTCACAGCATAGGGAATAAAATCTACGGCATTTCACAAAAACAACTAGAAACGGAACATTAAGCTCTATTCCTATTTGTTAATAACTAATACTAAATTATACGTTCTAAATTCTATATTCATAATGTAATTTTTAACTTTGTTACTTATTCAATAATTAGGTAGAATTTGGAGCATTTTGTAGTATCGGCGAGAAAGTACAGACCGCAAACGTTTAATGATGTTGTGGGCCAAAAGGCTATTACCAATACTTTGCTGAACGCTATTGAGCGTAACCACTTAGCCCAAGCCTTATTGTTTACAGGCCCTAGAGGTGTTGGCAAAACTACTTGCGCGCGTATTTTAGCCAAAATGATCAATAGCGACGGTACAGAAACTGGCGATGAAGATTTTGCTTTCAATATCTTCGAGCTCGATGCAGCTTCCAATAACTCGGTAGATGACATTAGAAATCTAACCGATCAAGTACGTATTCCTCCCCAAATAGGAAAATACAAGGTATATATTATCGATGAGGTCCATATGCTATCTCAAGCGGCGTTTAATGCTTTTTTAAAAACTCTGGAAGAGCCTCCAAAACACTGTGTATTTATTTTGGCAACCACGGAAAAGCATAAAATTATACCTACTATTTTATCGCGTTGTCAAATTTTCGATTTTAAACGCATAACCGTTAAAGATGCTAAAGCATACTTAAAATACATTGCTGAAGAACAAGGTATTAATGCCGATGATGATGCTTTGCATATTATCGCTCAAAAAGCAGATGGCGCCATGCGTGATGCGCTTTCCATATTTGATCGTGTGGTAAGTTTTTCGGGCAAGGAGTTAACACGTCAAGCGGTTACCGAAAACTTAAATGTACTAGATTACGAAACGTATTTTACAAGTACAGATTTAATTCTGGAAAACAATATCCCAGATTTATTAATTCAGTTTAACAACACCTTATCTAAAGGTTTTGATGGCTATCATTATATTGCAGGTTTAGCAGCGCATTTTAGGGATTTATTAGTTAGCAAAACACCGCAAACCATAGAATTGTTGGAGGTTGGAGAAGATACCAAAAAGAAATATCTGGAACAATCCCAAAAAACTTCTCAAGCCTTTTTGCTTCAGGCCATCCAAATGGCAAATGATGCAGACCTCAAATATAAATCCAGTAAAAACCAACGACTCCTCATCGAGTTATGTCTCATGCAGCTTGCCTCTATCACTTTTGATGGAGAAAAAAAAAATAGCAAACATTACATAATTCCACCTTCATATTTTAAAAACAAGGGCATAACCCCCATTTCTGTTAGTATCCCTAAAAAGGAAGAACAAAAGGAGGCCTCTACAGACATAAAAACAAAAGAACAAGAGAAAACACCAACATCTAACAAAGCACAAGCAAGCCCTGTAAATGAGCCGCCTAAGATTATTTTAAAAAGGGACTCAAAACGCCCCTCAGGCCTTTCTCTAAAGAGTATTCAAGCCAAAAAGGAACATCAAATTAAACAAATGGATGTGGTGGTAGATGAAGAAGATCTTCCTAAAGACCCCTTTACAGAACAAGCACTTATCGAAACTTGGAATGCTTTTATAAGCCTTCTGGAAAAGGAAGGAAAACGAAACTTTGCTTCTATCCTGTCTATCGATACTCCAAAGCTTAAGGGTACGACCATACATTTAGAGTTTCCAACGGAAACCAATAAAATAGAAGTAGAACGCCAACAATATCATTTAATGTCATTTTTAAGAAAAACATTAAATAATTACGATATTGACTTATCTATCACTGTAAATGAAGTGATGGAAAAGAAATATGCGTATTCTACTAAAGAAAAATTTGAAAAGCTAAAAGAAAAAAATCCTAGCATTGAGACTTTAAGAAGAATGTTTGATTTAGAAATTTAAATAAAAAACCACTCGTACTACCAGCCCATAGCACACCTATACAACTAACTACAAGTTTTTTAAAAGTCCCTTCTTATCTTTTATTTTGTTTAAAACAGTAAAACTTTACTAAAGCAAAGCTGCTCTTAATATAGAAATGGGATGCTGGGCATCACGCCCGGTACCATCTTTTATTTGATGTCTACAACTCGTACCATTAGCTGAAATAACAGTTGTTTCAGGAGCATGCCTAACCGCAGGGAACAAGGTCTGCTCTCCTATCTGCATGCTTAGGGCATAATGTTCCTTTTCGTATCCAAAACTTCCTGCCATACCACAGCATCCACTTGGAATAATGCTAACCTTATAGTTTTTAGGAAGGTTCAGAATCTTAAAACTAGAAAGCTGATTGCTTAATGCTTTTTGATGGCAATGCCCATGGAATTTAATGGTTTTAGCTTCTAAAGTAAAATGATCTGCTGTAATGTGACCCTGTTCGATTTCTTGAGCAATAAATTCTTCTATTAAAAAAGTATTTTTTGATAACGCTTCTGCAGAAACTTTATCATCAGCTAAACGCAAATATTCATCTTTAAAAGTTAAGATCGCCGAAGGTTCAATACCAATAAGCGGCGTGTCTTTTGAAATTAAATCCTTAAAAACGGCCACATTCTTGTTGGCTAAATCTTTAGCCTGTTGCAATAATCCTTTTGATATAAATGCCCGTCCAGATTCCTTATGTGCTATGATTTTCACTTCATAATGCAAAGACTTTAAGAGTTCGAGCGCATCTACCCCTATTTCGGTATCCAAATGATTGGTAAATTCATCATTAAACAAATAAACGGTCTTTATATGCAAACTTGCAACACTTTCCTTTTTAAAGGACTGAAACCTAACACTCAAACTCTTATTTGAGATTAAGGGCAAACGTCTTGCTTTGGCAATCCCAAATGCCTTTTTTAATATTGAAGCGGTAATTTTATTGGAAAACATAAAATTCGGAAGCTTATAAAACCGACTCCCAAATGCATTTAAACCATTATTATAAGCGAATAACTTTGTACGTAAAGATACCCCGTTTACTTTTTGATATTGATAAAGAAACTCGGCTTTTAAGCTCGCTACATCCACGCTGCTCGGGCATTCGCTAGCACAGGCTTTACAGCTTAAACACAAGTCGAAAACATCCTTTAATTCGGTATGGTTAAACCTATTTACTTGATTAGAGTGGGTTAAAAACTCACGTAAAGCATTGGCTCTTGCTCGCGTGGTATCTTTTTCATTTCTTGTCGCTCTAAAACTGGGGCACATGGTACCACCAAATTCGGGTAGCTTCCTACAGTCTCCAGATCCGTTACACTTTTCTGCTTCCCGAAGAATGCCCATAGAAGGCGAGAAATCCATCAAGGTTTCTATTTCTGGTTCTTCTCTATCGGGTTCGTATCGTAACGCTTTATCCATAGGGAAAGCATCGACAATTTTACCAGGATTGAATATTGTATCCCCATCAAAAACTGTTTTGATGCGTTTTAAAATGTTATAATTTCGAGTACCAATAAGCATTTCTATAAATTCGGCACGTACGATCCCATCACCATGTTCACCGCTCATGGCACCGCGATATTTCTTCACTAAAAACGCGACATCTGTGGTTATTTTTCTAAATAAAGCGACATCGTCACGCCTTTTTAAGTTTAAAATAGGCCTTAAGTGCAATTCTCCAGCTCCGGCATGCGCATAGTAAATGGCTTCTTGCCCATGACGTTTCATCAGCTGTGTAAATTCCTGGATATAATTTGCGAGATCTGGAAGCGCTACCGCAGTATCTTCTATACAAGCTGCCGATTTTTTATCACCTATAATATTCCCTAAAAGTCCTAAGCCCGCCCTGCGCAACTCCATAGCTTTATCAATATCGTCTTCAATAAGTATGGGTGTGGCATAACTCAAGCCCGAGGCCTCAATGCTATTAAACAATTTTTGAGCAAGGGTTTTTACCTCATGTATGGTATCTGCACGCACTTCACACATTAAAATGGCTTTGGGATTGCCCACAATACAGGCCCTATTTTCTTGTTGGGTCTTATTGTGTTTGGTGCAATCTAAAATGGTTTTATCCATCATTTCACAGGTGTACAAGTCGTGTTCCATTACCAGTTCTACAGCCATTAAACACCCCTCTATACTTTCAAAATGAGGCATCACCATAACACGTTCTTGCGGTGGTAATTTATCGAGTTTTAATGTTATTTGTGTGGTAAAAGCGAGTGTTCCTTCGCTTCCGGAAAGTAGCTTACACATATTAAATGGCTCTGAACCGTTTGAAAAAACTTCCGATTTTATAAGCGCATCAATAGCATATCCTGTATTTCTTCTATGTATTTCTGGTTTTGGAAATTCGGTTTTTATATCATTTTGAACAGTTTCTGGACTCAATGCCTCATACACGGTTTTATAAATACGGCCTTCTAAGGTGTTTTCTTTTGTTTTTGCATGAAATACTTCTGCAGACAATTCCCCAAAAACCACCTCGCTACCATCACTTAAAATGGTATGAAGTTCCAAAACCTTATCGCGAGTTACCCCGTATTTTATAGAGGTTGTTCCCGATGAATTGTTCCCAACCATTCCACCGATCATACAGCGGTTTGATGTAGAAGTATTAGGTCCATAAAATAAACCATAAGGTTTTAAAAAAAGATTTAAAGCATCCCGAACGACTCCCGGCTGCACAGTAACGGTCTGGTTATCTTCATCAATCGCTAAAATAGCGGTAAAATATTTAGATACATCAACAACAATTCCTTTCCCTACGCATTGGCCTGCTAAAGAGGTGCCAGCTGTTCTCGGTATCAATGCTGTTTTATGCCGTTTTGCAAAAGCAATTAAATGCTTGATATCTGTATTGTTTTTAGGATAAGCCACCGCCAATGGCAGCATTCTATACACAGAAGCATCGGTTGCATATAAGGATTTTATTAAATCATCATAAAAAACCTCTCCTGAAAGCACTGATTTTAAAGTAGCTAAATGTTTTTCTAGGGACATGAATGCTATTTTTTTTGTAAAACTAAAAAGAAGTTAAAGGTATGTAGATTTTTGTGTTTATTTTTGTAAAAAAATCAGGATTACTTTAAAAGACTTTTTAAGATGTATTCCGAAAAATAACTATTGAAAAAAAACTAAAAAATTATGAAAAATTTACTTTTATTGGCAATCGCTTTAATAGGCTTTTCGTTTGCTTCCAACGCACAAGACATTTCTGAAAATGCCCTTGGTTTACGATTAGGAGATAGTGATGGTTTTGGGGCAGAAATTTCTTATCAACGCGCTTTGGGTAGCAACAATCGTCTTGAAGTCGATTTGGGCTGGAGAGATGGTAGTAATTATGATGGCTTTAAATTGGCTGGATTATACCAATGGGTATGGAATATTGAAGGA
The DNA here is from genome assembly GCF_042427585.1 of Mariniflexile ostreae. Taxonomy (NCBI): domain Bacteria; kingdom Pseudomonadati; phylum Bacteroidota; class Flavobacteriia; order Flavobacteriales; family Flavobacteriaceae; genus Mariniflexile; species Mariniflexile ostreae. Next base: position 21,875 of record NZ_JBHMFC010000008.1, read on the forward strand.
GGTTTTAATTGGTATGCTGGCGCAGGTGGAGGACTTGGTTCCTTTAGTTTTAATAATCCTGGCGGTAAAGATTACTCTGATACATTTGTTTTTATAGCTGGAGATATAGGAATTGAATATAATTTTGATATTCCATTACTTTTATCTTTAGATTTTAGACCAGAAATTGGTTTTGGAGATAATCGTTATGATAACAATGATTTGGATTTTGATATCGCTTTAGGGATTCGCTATCAATTCTAAATTGTAGAAATTCACATAATTTAAAAAGCGTCTCATTAGACGCTTTTTTTGTACCTTAAAAGTATAAAGCTCACTATTTTCAATGCCTTCAAAATATAATTTAGAAAACAGGGCTTCTATGTAAAAGCAACGAAAAAATAATATATTTTTGTTTAAAACATTTATGGCTTTCATGATACACCAATGAACAAATATATAGTTGTTAATCAGCCAGATGAATGGCGTTTCTCTACCGAGAACCTCACGGTTATTTCATCGCAAGAGTACCTTACCAATCCTCAATATTCATTACTAAAAAAGGCCCGTATATTTAACCTTTGTAAAGATTATTCGTATCAAAGCAAAGGCTATTATGTGTCTCTTTTAGCAGAAGCTAGGGGGCATATAGCTGCTCCAACTGTACAGAATATTGTAGATTTAAAAGACTTAAAACTTGTTAAGATTGTTTCAGAAGAATTTGATGACATCATTCAACAAAGTTTAAAAAACATCAAATCACAAGATTTTGTTTTAAGTATTTATTTCGGTCAGAACGTGGCCCAGAAGTATAAAAGTTTAAGCGCGATATTTTATAAGCATTTCCAAGTGCCATTTTTACGTGTTAAATTCAACCATACTACCAAATGGAACATCCAAAGTATTAAAGCGATTTCAGAATCTGAAGTCCCTTTAGACCATATTAGTAGTGTACACGAATTCGCAAATCAATATTTTTCAAAAAAACGTTATGACACTCCAAAACTAATCACTTCAGATTTTGATCTGGCTATTTTGGTAAATCCCAATGACCCTGCGCCTCCAAGCAATCCAAAAGCACTTAAAAAATTTATTGAGGTTGCAGAAAAGATGAATATTTATGCCGAAATCGTTGAACCCAAAGATTTGTCCAGGTTATCTTCATTTGATGCGCTTTTGATAAGACAAAGCACCGAGGTTAATAACGAAGCTTATACCTTTGCTAGAAAAGCCCAGCAAGAAGGCTTAGCCATTGTAGACTACCCCAATGCCATTTTAAAATGTTGCAATAAAGTGTATATGGCCGAAGCACTTGAAAATGCCCATATTGCTACACCAAAAACCATCATCATCCATAAAGATAACAGAGATAAAGCGCTTGAATTTACAGGATTGCCCTGTGTTTTAAAAGCTCCAGATTCCACATTCTCTTTTGGTGTAAAAAAAGCAAATTCTAAAGAAGAGTATCATACTTTGGTTTCTAAAATGTTAAAGGAATCGGATTTAATTATTGGTCAAGAGTACTGTCCGTCTGATTTTGATTGGCGTATTGGTATTATAGACGACAAACCATTTTTCGCTTGTAAATACTATATGGCAAAAGGCCATTGGCAAATTTACAATTGGAGTGCCCATAAAAAAGACGATCAAGATGGCAATGCCGATTGTTTGCCTATAAATGAGGTGCCCAAAAAGGTTTTAGACATGGCCATAAAATCGGCTAAACTTATGGGAAAAGGGTTGTACGGCATCGATATCAAAGAAGTGAACAAAAAACTTATGGTTATAGAAATTAATGACAATCCCAATATTGACTTTGGGGTTGAAGACCGGTTCTATGGCGATTTGGTATATCAAGAAATCCTATTGGCCCTAAAAAAACGATTGGAATAACATGAAAAAAAAATATCATTTATTTGAGGTATACGGTATCGAACTCGAATACATGCTCGTTTATAAAAAAAGCTTAAAAACAGCAGCAATAGTAGATGCGTTATTAACGGCAAAAAATGGGGCATTAACATCAGATATTGAAAATGGCCCTATAGCATGGAGCAATGAGCTTGTAGGCCATGTTGTGGAACTAAAAACCAATGGCCCAACAAAGAATTTAAATTCGCTATCGGATCTGTTTCATCAAAACATTATTGAAATCAACACCCTTTTAAAAAACTTTAATGCACAGCTGCTACCTACGGCATCTCACCCTTTAATGAACCCGCTTACCGACACAATGCTCTGGAAACACAACTATAGCGAAGTGTATGAGTTGTACAACAGATTGTTTAATTGCAAAGGCCATGGGTGGAGCAATGTGCAGAGTACACATATTAACTTACCGTTTTTTAACGATAACGAATTTAAACAGCTGCATGCCGCCATTAGGATATTACTGCCCCTAATACCAGGGTTGTGCGCCAGTTCTCCTATACATCAAGGCCAAGATACAGGATTTAAAGATACGCGATTGGAATATTATAAAACCAATCAAAAAGAAATCCCCCAGCTTACAGGCGTAGTAATACCAGAGGCCGTATATACAACACGAGATTATTACACCACTATTTTTGAACCTATAAAAAAGGCAATTAAACCTTATGACACCGCCCATATTTTAGAGCATCATTTTTTAAATTCTCGAGGAGCAATCGCCCGTTTTGATAGACATGCTATTGAAATCCGGTTGGTGGATATTCAAGAGTGCCCAAAGGCAGATATTGCCATTTGCATTCTTATTATTGAAGTTATAAAATTACTAGTAAGTGAAAAACTTAGTTCTTTAAATTTACAAGAAACATGGCATGAGCAGGTGCTTTTCGATATTTTAAACCCTATTATAAAAGATGCCGAAAATTACCATATCCCCCATGTAGAATATCTCAATCTGTTTGGAATAAATGAGTCTATCGATGTAAAAGCCCTCTGGAGCCATTTATATACTCTAGTAAAACCTGCAATAGATACCTCGCACCACGAGGCAATCGAAACCATTCTAAATCACGGCACTTTAGCGACCCGTATTTTAAAGGCCATTCAAAATGATTTTTCTGAAAACCAGATTATAAAAACCTATCAAAATTTAGCAGATTGTTTACATAACAACACCATGTTTGTACCGTGAAACTGATACTCACTTGTGAACATGGCGGGAACCATATCCCTAAAGAATATGAATCCTATTTCAAAAACAAAAAAAACGTTTTAAATTCCCATCTGGGCTATGATTTGGGGGCTTTGGATATTTTTAAAACTTTAGCTCCGCTTGCTAATTACGCACATTATAGCGAAACAAGTCGCTTATTGATTGAGTTAAATCGATCGTTACATCACCCCAACTTGTTCTCGACAATAACAAAACCCCTAGCTAAAGACTTAAAAGCAGAAATTATAAGCACCTTTTACCATCCTTATAGAATTGCGGTGGCATCTAAAATAAGAGACTATATAAAATATAATGAATGGGTGGTTCATCTATCCATACATTCCTTCACACCTGTTTTTAAAAACACGGAAAGAAACTGTGATATGGGATTGTTATACGACCCAAAGAGGAAGCTAGAAAAACAATTCTGTAAACAATTAAAAAGCAGCCTAAACGCTAAAGATGTTAATTTAAATATCCGCTACAACTACCCCTACTTAGGCAAATCTGATGGTTTTACAACTTATTTACGAAAAACATTTCCCAAACACTACATGGGCATAGAATTAGAAGTGAATCAGAAGTTCTCAGATACCAATATTATTAGTTCCCATATAAAAGAAGTCTTATACCAGAGTTTAAGAGAACAATTTAAAAGCTGCTTTTAAAACATGGGCTGCTTTTATAAATAGCATATCGCATTTATAGCTCCAATATATTTATTACTTTTACGGCTTTAAAATATAAGATATATGTCGACAGCTAAAAAAGAATATAAACGCGTTACCGTAAAAACATTGGTGGATATGAAAGCGCATGGAGAAAAAATATCCATGTTAACAGCTTACGATTATTCCATGGCCAAAATTGTGGACGGTGCAGGCGTCGATGTTATTTTGGTGGGCGACTCTGCAAGTAATGTTATGGCAGGACATGAAACCACCTTACCCATTACTTTAGACCAAATGATTTACCACGCTTCCTCCGTGGTGCGTGCCATTACTCGTGCTTTAATAGTAGTAGACCTTCCTTTTGGGAGCTATCAAAGTGATCCTAAAGAAGCATTGCGTTCTGCCATCAGGATTATGAAAGAAAGCGGTGCACATTCTGTAAAATTGGAAGGTGGTAAAGAGGTTAAAGAATCTATAAAACGTATTTTACATGCTGGAATTCCCGTTATGGGCCATTTAGGCTTAACACCACAGTCCATATACAAATTCGGCACTTATACAGTAAGAGCTAAAGAAGAACAGGAAGCAGTAAACTTAATAGAAGACGCCAAAATGCTAGAACGTATTGGTTGTTTTGCTATTGTTCTTGAAAAAATCCCTTCCGATTTAGCCAAAAAAGTTGCAGAAAGCGTTAGCATTCCCATTATCGGGATTGGTGCTGGACACGATGTAGATGGTCAAGTATTAGTATTGCACGATATGCTGGGCATGACCCACGAATTTAATCCACGATTTTTACGTCGCTATTTGAACTTATATGACGACATGACCAATGCTATCTCACAATATGTAAGTGATGTAAAACGTGTAGATTTCCCTAGTGATGAAGAGCAATATTGATTGCAACGAACACCATTTTTTTATACTTTCAAATATGACGATAGGTAACCAAATACATTAGGTGAACACCGAATTAAAAATCATCATAAAAATAATAGCAAAATTTAAACTAACTATTTAATTTACACTATAGTCCCTCTCCCTAAGAAGTCCAATAACCCAATGCTTTAGAATGTCTAAAATATTATCCAATAAAACAAACCTTCAGGTACTATACGAAGACAATCATATTATCATTGTAAATAAGCGTGCCGGTGATATTGTGCAAGGTGATAAAACAGGAGATAAACCCCTAAGCGATGTCGTTAAAGAATACATTTCAGACAAATACAACAAACCAGGAAACGTATATTTAGGCGTTGTTCATAGATTGGATCGGCCCACTACAGGAATCGTTATTTTTGCGCGAACCAGTAAAGTGCTTCCTCGTTTAAATGCACTTTTTGCATCTAAGGACATACATAAAACCTATTGGGCGATTGTAAAAAACGAACCTCCAAAAACAGAAGACACCCTAATAAATTGGCTGAAAAAGAATCCTAAAAATAATAAGTCTACTGCATATCCCAAAGAAGTAAAAGATAGCAAAAAAGCCATTCTTCATTATAAATTAATACGAAAACTAGACCATTATTATCTAGTAGAAGTAAATTTGGAAACGGGCAGGCATCATCAAATCCGTTCTCAGTTGTCAACGATAGGATGTACCATTAAAGGCGATTTAAAATATGGGTTCGATAGGAGCAATCCAGACGCCAGCATCCATCTTCATGCGCGAAGCATTTCATTTGAACATCCCGTAAAAAAAGAGCTTTTATATATTTCTGCACCACCTCCAAAAGACGCTATTTGGGATGCTTGTTTGTAAACACATAGATATTGTTATAAAAAAATTATGGATGAAAGATGATTTTCTAGTATTTGCAGATTATAAATCAAAATCGTAACATTACCCCTATAACGTTAAACCCCATCTATGGATAGCCAAGACATTAAGCCAAGTGACCCCCAAGACGAATCGGTACTAGAAAATAAAGAACTAAGCCTGTGGGAAGCTTTAATACCTGTTTTTGCGTTAATCTTAATGTTATTTTATAATGTTTTTTTTGTTTTTGGAGATGATGCACTTAGCGGAAGCAATCAGTTTATATTATTACTTGGTGCTTCTATAGCGGCAATCGTTGGCTTTTTCAATAAGGTTTCTTATAAACAGATGTTAGAAGAGGTCGCACAAAATATAAAATCGACCACAGGCCCACTGCTTATATTGCTTATGGTAGGCGCACTTGCAGGCACATGGCTAATAAGCGGTATTATCCCTTCTATGATTTATTATGGATTACAAATTTTAAATCCTACTATATTCTTAGCAGCCTGCGTAATAATCTGTTCTATAATTTCGGTAGCCACAGGCAGCTCCTGGACCACTTCCGCCACGGTAGGCATAGCGCTAATTGGTATAGGTGAGACTTTAGGGATTTCTTTAGGCATGACAGCTGGAGCAGTACTATCTGGCGCTTATTTTGGTGATAAAATGTCACCTTTAAGCGATACCACAAATCTAGCAGCAGCTATGGCAGGGGCTGATCTTTTTGATCACATAAAATACATGGCGATAACCACCATTCCTACTATTGCCATTACACTGCTCATTTTTATCATTATAGGACTAAACATCGATACCACAGGAACGCCAGACGTTACCGATAAACTGACCGCCATAGATCACGCTTTCCATATTTCACCTTGGCTATTTTCTGTACCTATACTTGTAATAACCATGATTGTAAAAAAAACATCTCCTCTTATAGCACTTTTAGTGGGGACTCTTTTAGGAGGTCTAGCGGCCATTATAGCACAACCAGATATCATAATGGTTATTGCCGAAAGCAACACTTTAAACTTTCACACGGCATATAAAGGTATCATGAAAGCCATAACGGTAGATATATCTGTAGCCACTAACAGTACAGAACTTAACGATTTATTTAGCTCTGGGGGCATGAGTGGTATGTTAGGTACCATATGGTTAATTCTTTGTGCCATGGTTTTTGGAGGGGTCATGGATGCTATTGGAGCTTTATCAAAAATAAGTGATGCTTTGCTAAAACTCGCCACTACCACTTTCGGTTTGTTTGCCAGTACAGTAGCCAGCTGCTTAACTATTAATTTAACGGCATCCGATCAATATCTAGCTTTGGTGGTTCCTGGAAAAATGTTTAAAAAAGCTTATCAAGACAAAGGCCTGGCTCCTGAAAACCTATCTCGAACTTTAGAAGATTCTGGAACCGTAACCTCTGTACTTATTCCTTGGAACACTTGCGGTGCTTATCACTCCGGTGTGCTAGGTGTTCCTGTTGCCGATTATTTTTTCTTTGCCATCTTCAATTGGCTAAGCCCTTTTATAACCCTCCTGTTTGCTGCGTTTTCCATTAAAATTAAACAGATCACATCTAAATAGCTTATCCTTATGCGGATTTAAACACGTAATAGGTTTACTCTATCTAAATATAAGGAATTAAGATTTTATTCGCTTTCTAAATAGGCTTTTCAAGCTTATCTTTGCCATAAGAAAAATCAGTAACACATAAATTACAATAATATGGCATTAGTAGGAAAAAAATTCCCAAATTTAAACGTTGACGCAATGAATGATATGGGCGATACTTTTAAAGTAAACGTTCTAGAAGAAGCAGTCAAAAACAAGAAAAAAGTTCTTTTATTTTGGTATCCAAAAGACTTCACTTTTGTTTGTCCAACAGAATTACATGCGTTTCAAGCGGCATTAGGTGAGTTTGAAAAGCGTAATACAATCGTTATCGGAGCGTCTTGTGACACCCCAGAAGTTCATTTTGCTTGGTTAAACACATCTAAAGATAATGGTGGTATTGAAGGTGTAACTTACCCAATATTAGCAGATAGTAATAGAAATTTATCCAATATTTTAGGGATTCTTGACATTACCAACGAAACCTATGATGATGAAACGGGTATCGTACAGTTAGAAGGAGATAACGTTTCTTACCGAGCAACATACCTAATCGATGAAGATGGTTTAGTACAACATGAAAGCATTAACAATATGCCATTAGGCAGAAATGTAAACGAATACCTACGTTTAATTGATGCTTTAACACACGTTCAAGAAAAAGGTGAAGTTTGTCCTGCAAACTGGGAAGAAGGTAAAGATGCGATGAGCGCTAACAGAAGTGGTGTTGCAGATTATTTAGCTGCACACTAAACAAAAACATGTAAAACCCCAAATTCTAAAATTTCTAACACAGTTGGAATTTGGGGTTTAAATTTTAAAAACTTATAAATTATGGTACAAGAAATAGAGCAAGATAATCTTAATGACATTGTTTCAAGTAACGACACAGTAATTGTTCAATATTCGGCAACTTGGTGTGGAAACTGTAGAATCATGAAGCCCAAGTTTAAAAAACTGGCTACAGAAACCGATGGTGTCTCTTTTGTAATCGTAGATGCAGAAAAATTTCCTGAATCGCGTAAAATGGCCACAGTAGACAACTTACCTACCTTTGCTACTTTTAAAGCTGGTAAATTTGTAAATCAAGTTCAAACTAACAAATTCGAAGTTTTAAAGGAACTTGTTAACGAAGTTTTATAAGGAAACAAATAAGATTTTCACTTTCTTTCGGAAATATAAAACAAGATAACATGAAATTACCAATAATAAAACACCTTACCCAATTTATCGAGGAAAATGATGAAGATTTCGTTCTAGAAACTATCGAAACCTTAGAAGCTTTAACAGAAGTGCCTTCTTTAAAAGATGAAGAGTTAGATGTTATAGGAGAACTTATCTCCAACATGTATGGAGCCATAGAGGTAAACAAAATGATAAAAGATGGCACCGCCAAAAAAGAAGCGCTAAACAGCTTCATGAAACGTGTTATGGGGTCTATTGACACTTAATATTGTAAAATTATAATAAAATTTCATTTGGGTTTAAAAATTAAAGATGATATGGCATATAAAAGCCTCCTATGTTAAAAACGTAGGAGGCTTTTATATAAAAAAACACCTTAGCAAATTAAATATACAAGACATATTTGATTATAAAATAATTTTATTGTACGTGCTCTCTTTTATAGCGCGATTTAAAGCACTCTATATAAAAAATTCAAGAAAAAAGAACATAACATACAGCGTATTTAATGTATAAAAGCATGTAACGCACACCGTTAGCAAAAGGCATAAAAATCTACTAATCTAATTCAGTCTAATTCTTATTTAATTAGTATTTTTATTGAAAATTTAAAAAAACAAAAAATGGCAACAGTAACTTTAAAAGGAAATAACATTGAAACATCTGGACAATTACCTAAAGTAGGTAGTGCAGCACCAGATTTTAAATTAACATCAACCGATTTATCTACAAAACGTCTAAGTGACTTTAAAGGCAGTAAAGTGGTACTAAATATTTTTCCAAGTGTAGATACTGGCACATGTGCACAATCTGTTAGAGAATTCAATACAAAAGCCAGTGAAATGGAAAACACAAAAGTATTATGCATTTCACACGATTTACCATTTGCCCAAGCCCGTTTTTGTGGTGCAGAAGGTCTCGAAAATGTTATTAGCTTATCCGATTATAAAGATGGTAGCTTTGGAAAATCTTATGGTTTAGATTTTGTTACAGGCCCTCTTGAAGCTTTACACTCTAGATGTGTTGTTGTTTTAGATGAAAATGGAACTGTAAAATATACAGAACAAGTAAGTGAAACTACTAACGAACCTAATTACAAAGCGGCACTTGAAGCTTTATAAGCGTAATGGAAACAAAAGATTCGTTTCTTGTTAATAGAATAAAAAGTGTTGGCTTTGCGTTTAAAGGTGCTGTATTGCTCCTTAAAACCGAAGCCAGCATTAAAATACAATTCACCATTGGGCTTTTAATGACCGTGGCAGGATTTTATTATCAAATCTCAAATGCAGAGTGGATGATCCAGCTACTTGCTATCGGACTGGTTATGAGCATTGAAGGCTTGAACACTGCAATTGAGGAAGTTGCAAATTTTATACATCCTGAACAACATGTAAAAATTGGACTTATAAAAGATTTGGCTGCTGGAGCCGTGTTTATCGCTTCCATATTTGCCATGGTTATCGGGGGTATCATCTACCTTCCCAAGATTTTTTAAAAACGCCCCTACCCTACATTACTATTTTTTAAAATGGCGTTTTGTTACCATTAGTAATTTGTATTTTTGTGGCATCATAACTCTATTTTAAGACCCCAATTTGAAACCCTAATCCATTAATGGCGAAAAAAAAAACAAATACTAAAACGACAAGAAAAAAACTCAAATTTCCAAGTCTCAAATTATCAAGCCAACAAAATCTTGTGCTCGGTAGTTTTTTGGTGATTTTTGGAATGGTATTATTTATTGCATTTGTTTCCTTTCTTTTTACAGGGGATGCAGACCAAAGCACCTTGTCTAATTTTGCTTCACGTGATGTCAAAACAGAAAACTGGCTAAGTAAATCTGGGGCATGGTTAAGCCATTTCTTTATAAATCAAGGATTTGGAATTTCCTCATTCATCATTTCTGGTCTCTTGTTTCTTTCTGGTATTTATGTATTATTAAGTCGTGAAAAATCGAAATTAAGAAAGCATTGGTTCTGGGGGTTACTTATCATGGTTTGGTTCGCTGTTTTTTTTGGTTTCTTCGGAAATGAAATAGGGATTCTTGGAGGCGTTGTAGGTTATGAGATTAACAGCTATCTTCAAGATTTTATTGGAAAAATAGGAACCTCTTTCCTCCTTCTCTTAGGCCTGATCACTTATTTGGCTATTCGTTTTAAGTTAACTGCAGAAAGTTTTATACAATTATTTAAATCTGCGCAAAGCAAAATAAAAAACGATTTTTCTGAAACAGACGATGAGTTTGTTGTACCTATTGACAATAACTTATCTGAGGAAGCTGCTACCATAAAAAAAGCATTTGATATTCCATTAAAAACCAAAACCCCCGACCCTATTCCTATAAATAAACCCACTCCTTTAAAAGTTGAGCCACAACCGCCGGTAGAAGAGCAAAATGAATTGGAAATCAATATTGAAGAAATAGAAGAAGAGCTTTCGGAAACTGATAATCTTGCCAATAAATTGGTAGAAGATTTCGGTCAGTTCGATCCTACTTTAGAGTTGAGCCACTATAAGTTTCCGCCATTAGATTTACTCAAGAAGTACGATTCAGAAGGCATAACCATCAACCAAGAAGAACTTGAAGAAAATAAAAACAAAATTGTTGATACGCTAAAGAACTATAACATTGGTATTGCAAGCATAAAAGCGACTATTGGTCCCACGGTTACACTTTACGAAATTGTGCCAGACGCTGGTATCCGCATTTCCAAAATAAAAAACCTTGAAGATGATATTGCACTCTCGTTATCGGCCTTAGGCATACGTATCATTGCTCCTATTCCTGGAAAAGGCACTATAGGTATTGAAGTGCCCAATAAAAGCTCCACTATTGTGTCCATGCGCTCGGTGATTGCTTCAAAAAAATTCCAAACCTCCGACATGCAACTTCCTATTGCACTTGGAAAAACGATTAGCAATGAAACTTTTGTGGTAGATTTAGCTAAAATGCCGCATTTACTAATGGCAGGAGCTACCGGACAGGGTAAGTCTGTAGGACTAAATGCTGTATTAACCTCTTTATTGTATAAAAAACATCCTGCAGAAGTTAAATTTATTTTGGTCGACCCTAAGAAGGTTGAATTAACGCTTTTCAATAAAATTGAACGTCATTATTTAGCCAAATTACCAGACAGCGAAGAAGCTATTATCACAGACAATACTAAGGTTATCAATACGCTTAATTCCTTATGTATTGAAATGGATAACCGTTATGAATTGTTAAAAAATGCGCTGTGTAGAAATATTGCAGAATACAATGCCAAGTTTAAGGCACGGAAATTAAATCCCAACGAGGGGCATCAATTTCTACCATACATTGTTTTAGTTGTAGACGAGTTTGCAGATTTAATCATGACTGCTGGTAAAGAAGTAGAAACCCCTATTGCACGTTTAGCACAGTTGGCCAGGGCAATTGGTATTCACTTAATCATTGCAACACAACGGCCTTCTGTAAATGTTATTACAGGAATTATTAAAGCTAACTTCCCGGCACGTATTGCTTTTAGGGTGACCTCAAAAATAGATTCACGCACTATTTTAGATGGCTCTGGTGCCGATCAATTAATTGGTCGTGGAGACATGCTTTTTACACAAGGTAACGACATGATTCGGGTACAATGCGCGTTTGTAGATACGCCTGAAGTTGAAAAAATAACAGAATATATTGGGTCTCAGAAAGCTTATCCAGATGCTTATTTACTGCCAGAATATGTGGGAGAAGATAATGGCACAAGTCTTGATATAGATATTTCGGATAGAGATAAATTATTTAAAGAGGCTGCCATCGTGCTGGTAACGGCACAGCAAGGTTCGGCCTCTTTATTACAAAGAAAATTAAAATTAGGGTACAATAGAGCCGGTAGGTTAATAGACCAATTAGAAGCTGCAGGCATTGTAGGCCCGTTTGAAGGCAGCAAGGCCAGACAAGTGTTAATACAAGACCTAACCTCTTTAGACACCCATTTAGAAAATGAAAATATTTAATATATATACTACTAAAATGAAAAAAATTATTATCATTCTTATTGTGCTTCTTAATTTCAATGCCATGGCCCAAAATAACAAAGGGAAACAATTGCTAAAAGAAGTTTCGGCTATTGTTAAGGGGTATGAAAACATCTCTATAGATTTTAAATACGCTTTAGAAAATACTTCTGAAAATATAAAACAAGAAACCAAAGGGGATGTCGTGCTTCAAGGTGATAAATACAAATTAAATATTCTTGGAATAACACGTATTTTTGATGGAAAAATGCTCTATAATATTAGTCCAGAAGATGAAGAAGTAACCATTTCAAAATCTAAGGATGATGATGAAAGTAATATTACACCAAGTAAAATGTTGTCGTTTTACGAAGACGGCTACACCTATGCCATGGATATAGTGCAAAATATAAAAGGCAGAAAAATTCAATATGTAAAATTAATTCCAATTGATTCTAATTCCGAAATAAACCACATCCTTTTAGGTATAGATTCACAAACCAAACATATCTATAACTTAATTACGCTTGGCAAAAATGGTTCAAAAACAACTTTAACGGTTAATTCTTTTAAAACAAATGAGCCTTTGTCGAAAACCTTATTTACCTTTGACGCCAGTAAATACAAAAATTATTACATCAATAAACTAGACTAAACGGGATCTAGTACCGAAAAAAGACACAAAGCAATTGAATAAAGTGCGGTGTTCTACTTTACGGTATACATCTTTATATTAAATTGGTAGAACTTGCGTGAAAATACTAGACAGATACATACTAACCACTTATTTACGGACTTTTATAAGTGTGTTTTTAATACTCATGCTTATTTTTATTTTACAGTCCGTTTGGTTATACATTAAAGAATTAGCGGGTAAAGACTTAGCTATAGGTGTTATTTTAAAATTTTTAACCTACGTTACACCCACGTTAATGCCTTTAATAGTACCACTTACCATACTTTTAACTTCTATAATGGTATTTGGTAGTTTTGCAGAAAACTATGAGTTTGCTGCTATGAAGTCTACAGGAACATCTTTGCAAAGGGCCATGTCTGGACTAAGTGTTTTTATTGTAGCACTTGCAATCTTAATGTTTTTTATAGCCAATACTGTCATTCCTTGGGCTAATTTTAATTTTTATAATTTACGAAAAAACATAGCAAAAGTCCAACCTGCAATGGCAATTGCCCAAGGCCAATTTAATGAAATTGAAACCTATAACATTAAGGTTGAAGAAAAATCAGGAGATAAAGGGCAGTTCTTGAAAGATGTTATTATTCATATCAAGCAGGATAATACGGTTATAAAGGCTAAAACAGGCGAATTATTAAGTGAAGAAAAATCAGATGTTTTAAAATTAAACCTGTACGACGGCAATTATTATAAAGATTTCATTCCTAAAAGAAGAGAGGATCGAGAAAAGTATCCCTTTTCAAAAAGTAAGTTTGATAAATATACGATTAACATCGATTTAACCCAGTTAAACGAAGAAGTCGATATTGATGACAAAACCTACACTAACAGATATAACATGTTAAACATAAGTGACTTAGATTATACTATTGATTCACTTTCAAAAAGAGAAAAACTAGAATTACAACAATTCTCAAAAAAATTGCACATGCGTACCGGTATTTCTTCCTTACGTAGAAATTACCAAAAACCTGTTATAGACACCGTTTATACCGGTAATATTTTAGATTTATATGATACCTCTGAAAAATTGGCTTTAATTGAAATAGCATCAAATTCTGTAAGAGCTACGCCATCCATATTAACAACGCAAAAAGCGACTGCAAAGGTATCTACCATTGTTTTAAATCGTCATATAATTTCATTACATGAAAAACTATCTCTTGGATTTGCATGTATCATTTTATTTTTTGTTGGGGCACCATTAGGCGCTTTAATACGAAAAGGAGGGCTTGGGCTACCCATGGTTATCGCCATATTGCTATTTTTAACGTATCATTTTATAGGTATTTTTGCAACCAATAGTGCTAAAGATGGCACTTTAAACCCTGTATTTGCTACTTGGTTTTCTACTTTGGTTATGATGCCGCTTGGTGTTTTTCTAACGCGACGGGCCACTGCCGATAAAGGGCTGTTTGAGCTAGGGAATATTATTGAACCCATCAAAAAACTATTCGGAATTAAAACTAATGATGAAGATGATGAAACAAGCGATTATTCAGACTTCCATAGGTTTAAATTTGAGAAGCTAATCGATATTATAAAAAACCATGAGGCTTATGGTTATAAGGAAACTAGCCGATACGAAGCGATTAGAGTACTAAATGGTAGAAACAAAACCCACGACGATTTACTAAAAGAGGGTGTCGTGTTTAAAAAAGATTACAAAAAAGCACAAACCATAGCAACAGATTATTTTAAACATTCTAACTTCTCAATAGCATTATACGGTATAGGTGCTGTGCTTTTAGGCTTGTTTTTTGTCTTTAAAAGCAATGAAATGTTTTCTTTGGCATCGGCATCCATTCAGCTTAGTTTCGTATCTTTTGCTTTATATTTTATCTATTATATTAAGACCTTTATCAATTTATCAAATTTTTATAAACACATAAGGGAGCACGCTAAATTTCCAAATATTATAATTTTTATTGCTGGGATTCCCCTATATATGGTTACGTATATTTTTCTAAACTCAAAAGTTAAAGAAGATTTAAAACTATATTGTTTGGAATCATTAAAATAACAACACCTTTTTATTATGACTGCATTTATTGAAACCTCGAAAAAGAAATCGGCTTTTAAACTCAACACCATTCATGAAGCCATTGATGATATAAGAAACGGAAAAGTCATTATTGTGGTAGATGATGAGAATCGTGAAAATGAAGGTGATTTCGTGGCTGCTGCCGATATGGCAACACCTGAAATGATAAACTTTATGGCGACCCATGGAAAAGGGCTTATTTGCGCACCTCTAACAGAAACCAGATGTAAAGAATTAGATTTAGGTATGATGGTACGCCATAATACCGATCCCATGGAAACGGCATTTACTGTGTCTGTAGATTTAAGAGGTCACGGGGTAACCACTGGTATTTCTGCTGGAGACCGATCAAAAACAGTAAAAGCCCTTATCGATCCAAGCACAAAACCTTTTGATTTAGCCAGACCAGGGCATATATTCCCTTTGGTGGCCAAAGAAGGAGGGGTTTTAAGACGAACAGGACATACCGAAGCAGCAATCGATTTTGCTCGTTTAGCAGGTCTAAGCCCTGCAGGCGTTATTGTAGAGATTATGAATGAAGATGGTACCATGGCACGTTTACCAGAACTGATTAAAGTCGCTAAAAAATTAGATCTTAAAATTGTTTCTATTGAAGACTTGGTCGCTTATAGAATGCAGCACGACTCATTAATTGAGAAAAAAGAAGATTTTGAAATTGAAACGCGCTTTGGCAGTTTTAGATTAAGAGCTTATAAACAAACCACTAATAATCAAATCCATATTGCTTTAACAAAAGGCCAATGGAAGGACGATGAGTCGGTTTTAACCAGAATTAACTCTACGATGCTTAATAATGACATATTAGGCACTATTACCAAGAATGTAGACAAACAGCTGGTAGCGATGTTTAAAGTTATTAATATTGAAGAGAAAGGGGCTATTATCTTTATAAATCAAGAAGCCCAGTCCATGAATATTTTAAAAAGGTTACAGGTTTTAAAAGAGAACCAATCCCCTAATACTATTTTTAAAGCGCCCAAAATAGATATGGATACTAGAGACTTTGGTATTGGTGCGCAAATACTACACGATTTAAACATCCATAAACTTCGCTTAATTTCTAATACAGAGCAAACCAAACGGGTAGGCTTAATTGGATATGGTTTAGAAATTGTAGAATATGTAAAGTATTAAACAAACACATAAAAAAGAATAAAAAAAGAGCGATAAAGTTATATTATCGCTCTTTCTTGTTTTTATTATTAACTGCTTTTATCAAAGTCTGTTCTGTTAAAAAAATAAATATTCATTAAAAAAACTCTTTCAACAGCTCGCCTAATTTATTCGTATCTAAAGGTTTAATTAAATATTTTTTAACATAGGGATTGTTATTTGATTTTTCAATATCAGCAACATTATGCGATGACGTAAGCATAATGATATGAGTGTTTATCTTTTTTTCTTCCATAAATTTTCCAAATATCTCTAAAAAACCAAATCCATCCATTTCTGGCATTTTTATATCTAAAAAAATAAGTTCTGGATACTGATCTTCTTTATTCTTTAAATATTCCAAAGCTTCAATAGGAGAGCTTTTAATAGTAATCGTTTTAGCCACATTTGCTTTTTCAACAATATATTGGTTAATATAATTGTCTATACTATTATCATCAATCAATAAAACTTCTTTTAAATTCATGGCAGATAGTAGTTTATTTTAAGTTTGGCAGAGATACCGTAAATGTAGACCCCTTACTTAGTTCTGATGCGACTTTAATGGTTCCTTTTAACTTATCTATAGTTTCTTTTACAATATACATGCCCATTCCAGACCCTGTAGAATGTTTTGTCGCTCTATAAAACATATCGAATATATTGTCTAAATATTTTTCTTCAATACCAATGCCATTATCTTCCACTATAATAGTAGCGCTTTCAGAATCTACATGAACCGATGTTTTTACAATATGCTCTTTTTTATCCACATCATAGTACTTAAGAGAATTGGAAAAAATGCTATTAAAAATAATTTCTATTCTTTTTTTATCGGAAAAAAAATCTGTTTGTTGGTTAACAAAAGTAATTATTTTCTCATTTTTCTTTTGATATTTTAATTTATCCCAACATGTATCTATCAATTCATTAAAATCAATTTTTTCTGTTTCAACTTGAGTTCTTGAGTTTGTAGAATAATCTAATATATCATTAATAAAAGCATCCATTTTATCAATGGTTTTAGACATCATTTGCATTTGAAGTTTTTGCTCCTCTTGATCGGGGTTTAAGCTTGATTCTGTAATATTTATCAGGCCTCTTAATGAGGTTAACGGCGCTCTTAAATCATGTGAAGCACTGTATACAAACCTATCCAGTTCTTCATTGCTTTTGGTTAATGCTAAATTTTTTTCTTTTAATATTATTTCTGTTCTTTTACGTTCTGTAACATCTCTTGCTATGCCTAGAAATCTACCATCTTTCTGTAATTTTGTAGATATTTCGACATCAATTCGGGTTTTATTTTTATGGATTAATTGTTTATTAAACAGTACCGTTTCGCCATTTTGAACTTTTTTATATTTCTCTGGATCTTCAATAAACGCTCCTTCAATTAAATCTGAAAGCCTCAACTCTTTAAACTCATCATTGGAATACCCAAGCATACTTGACGTATACGTATTGAAACTATAGATTGTTCCATCAAAAGAATAAGCAATAATAGCATCGGTTGCTTGTTCAATTAATGATTTATAAGACTCTTCAACTTTTTTTATTTCAGAAATGGAGTTGTTTTTTTGTATGGCGATAATCACTAAACCTACGGAATGATTTAAATCCTTTATATCCTCCAGAGAAGGTATTTTAGATTTATGGCTGTACATGGCAAACGTGCCCAAAACCATGCCCTCTTTATCAATAATAGGAATAGACCAACAGGACTTTAGTTTGAATTTTGAAGCAATGTCTTTAAAATCGGCCCATAAAGCATCTTTACTTATATTTGAAACTATAACCGCTTTTTTTAAGAAAGCAGCCGTACCACATGACCCTTTATTTTCTCCAATAGGAATGTTGCCTATAGCTACAATAAAATCTTTAGGCAGATTTGGAGCCGAGACTGTTTCTAAATAATGGCCATCTGGATGTAATAAATTAACGGAACCAAAATAGCTCGGGTGGCTGGATTCAAAATTTAATATAATATGCTCTAATACCTTATTTAATGGTGTGTTTTGCGTTATTAAATCCATAACTTGATTTTTATGGATTAAAACTTGTTCTATTTTATTACGCTCTAATATTTCGTTGTTAAGCTCTAAGGTTTTATCTTCTAACTTATTGATAAGGCGCTCGCTATAGATCTTTAAAACCTCTTCATCATTAATTCTCACCCGTTTAACATAGGCCCTTTGAGACTTAACTTTATCTAAAACATCTTCTACAATAGCTAATAAGTCTTCATGATCAATAGGTTTTTTAATAAACGTTGCAGCACCTAATTTTAAAGCAAATTCTTCATCTGGTTGTTCTGTATAAGTTGATGTATAAAAGATAAAGGGTATTTTTTTAAAAATTCGCTCCTTTTTACAAGCTTGGCAAAATATATACCCATCCATTATGGGCATTAAAATATCCGATATAATTAAGTCTACTTTACTGTGGTGCAGTTTATCTAAACCCTCTTGTCCGTGTTTAGCTTCAATAACAAGGTACCCCTTATTTTCGAGAATAACTCTAAGAAGGTATAAGTTTTCAGGCTTATCATCTACTATTAAAATAGTTTTCATTTAAATTAATTATTTTTAGCTTTATAAATGTTTTCCATTTGTGTTACAAAAGTATCTGGATCGATAGGTTTCTCAATATAGCCATCTGCACCTGCTTCTATAGACTTTTCCTTATCTCCACCCATGGCGTACGATGTCACGGTTATAAAAACTGTCTTTTTAGAAAGGCCGTTATGCGATAATTTGTTGCATATTTCATAACCATCCATATCTGGTAATTGAATATCTGTTAAAATGATGTCTGGTTTGTTGTCGTGTGCTAGTTTTAATCCATCTTTACCATTATAGGCAGTACTCACTTTGTAATTATGTTTTTCTAAAAGATATGATAACATATACATGTTTTGCTCATTATCTTCTATTATTAATACCGATAGTTTCATCTTTTGAAGGGATAAAGTTAAACCATAAAGGCCATATGTGAGTAAATATAATAAATTTGGTATTGTAATGGGATTATTATTAATGCGCTTTTGAAACAAATCAATTTATGGGCAAGGCTATGGTGAACGTACTTCCTTTACCTAGCTCACTTTTTACTTGAATGGTTCCTCCTAATTTATCCATTAAGTTTTTAGAAATAGCCAACCCAAGCCCGCTGCCCTCATGGCTTCTGCTTAATCCTCCCTCTAATTGAATAAAAGGTACAAATAACTTATTTAAGTTTGCCTTACTAATCCCTATGCCTTGATCTATAACTTGTGTTGTTAGCATATTATCTTTAACATCCACCTTAACACGAATAACCCCATCATATGAAAACTTAATGGCATTGGATATTAAATTTAATAGTACTTGCTCCACCCTTCTTTCATCGCTTGTTAAGGTAACATCTGTTTTATAGCGTTCATACTCAATAATCAACCCTTTTTTTAATGCTTGCGGCAATAAAAAGTCGATTGTTTTTTGTAACGAAACTCCAAAGTTAAAAGGGTAACTCGATACTTTCAATTCACCAGCTTCTATCTTAGAAATATCCAATATGTCATTTATTAACCCCAGTAAATGCTGTCCGCTTTTTTTAACCATCCCTATTTGCTTGGCCTGTTCTTCATTCAATGGTCCTGCAAATCCTTTAAGCAATATGCTTGTAAAACCAATAATAGAGTTCATGGGGGTTCTTAATTCATGAGACATGGTGGCTAAAAAGGAAGATTTCATTAAATCTGCAGATTGTGCTTTTATTTTTTCCTTTTCTAGTTCTATAGACTGTTCATTTAAGTCTTCTAAAAGGTTTAATAAAGCTTCTTTACTATCATTTAGCTCTTCCGTTCTCTGGTTTACTAACTCCTCTAGATTGTTTTTATAAACCAATAATTCTTTTTCATTTTTAATTCTATCTGTAATGTCTGACGCAATCCCTATATGCCCCACCATTTCATTATTCGCATCCAACAGTTTGGTCGCTTTTGCAGAAAGGTTTCTTATTTCTCCTTTTTTATCTTGAATTCTAAATTCCGATTTAAATTCGCTGTTTGTTAAGAAAGCTTCTTGCCATTCACTCAAAACTCTGTCTTTATCTAATGGGTGTAGGGCATTTTGCCAGCCAAGCCCCATAGATTCTGCATAGGTCATACCAGAATATCTTATCCACTCTTCATTTAAATAAGTACATTTCCCGGATTTATCTATATTAAAAATTACAACTGGAGCATAAGAGGTGAGACTACGATACATCAATTCACTGTTTTTTAATACCGTTTCTATTTTTTTTCTATCCGTAATATCTTGCACAGTACCAAAGGCTTTTTCAGGAACTTGGTTTTCATCATAAGAGGTTTCGCATTGTTCTTCTACATATTTTATACGCTCCTTATCAATATCTAATCGGTATATTATTTGATACGATTTATTGTTCTTTACTGCATCTGTAAATATTTTGAATACCATATCTTTATCCTCGGGATGCACAATATCGTAAAATGCCGCCTGGCTGGCCTCAAATTTTTTAGGGTCTTTTTCGAATATTCGATACATTTCTTTTGACCATGACAGTTCATTCTTTTTCAAATCCAATTCCCAACTTCCAAGTTTCGCCACTTTCTGTGCTTTGTTTAAGTTAGATTCGCTTTTTTTTATTTTGCTTTCAGTAGTTTTATATATTAATCTCAACTGAGTCTCCTGTTCTACAAGTTTAGCATTATAAAATTTTTCTAATCGTTCCGATTGGCCAAAAAAGAAATACACGATCCAACTTCCACCAATTGCAATGGTAAAACCATATATGGCAAACCATATTCCTGTATTAAATTTTTGTTTCGTTGATACAACATATAGTTTCCATTTACCCTCAAACATTTCTATGTTTACAGCAAACGGCTTAAAAGACGCCATATCATGTTCTAAAAAAAACTCTTCCCTACCTGTTTCAGGATTTAACCTTGATAATTGATAAATAAAACGTTGTGTATGGGAAGCGGTTATATTTAAGTCGTTAAAAAAGTCAGAAAGCTTAGTAACAACAGCCGAAAATCCTGAGAATTTTTTATCGATAAAAATAGGCTGTCTACTCACTATCCCAACACCTCCTTGTTTTAGATTAACTGGGCCATCAATAAAAAAATCTTTCTTTTTTATAGGAGTATATGCCCCCTTACCAGCCAATGTGTTTTCTAAAATATTATAACCAACCACTTGATTGTCTATTGAAGGATAAACATGGGTTATAAAACCATTTTCATCCACCAATTCTAAAACATTAAAGTATTTATTCCGGCCTAATAACTCAATGGCTATAGTATCAAAATCTGCGGGAACACCACTTCGTTCTACAATATATGCTAACGATTTTGTAGCCGAGTAACTAAACATAACTAAGCTTTGTAACTTTTCTTTAATTAAGTTTACATGATTGTCTATTTCTTTTTTCTGTTCATTTTCATTTATTAAATATTTTTGGTACGCCATATATTGGGAAACAAAAAGGAGTATTATAAAGGTTAAAAAACCCGCCACCCAAGGTTTTTTTAGAAAAAGATACAAAGGACTACTCTTCATAATAAAACAAAATTAAATGCATTTCTTATTTTAACGATCGTTTTAATTATCATGTTTTTGTTTCAATTCTTTAATTATATTCTTTAACTCTTTCATTTTTAATTCCCTACCCACAAACAGTTTGTTTATACGCTGCAATTCGGCATTTTTTAAATTAATCTCTTCGGTCCGTATTTTAACTAATTCTTCAAGATTATATTTGTGTTTTTTTAATTCTGTTTCTATAGTTTTTCTTTTGGTAACATCTCTTATAGTCCCAATGAGGAATTTATTGCCTGCATCGTCAACAAATCTCGTTTTTTTGGTTGATATTATTCGTTTAGCTTCACCTTGAACTGTTAGCGTCTCTTCATTAATATTTGCTATACCCGTAGAGAGTACTTGATTATCATTATGAAAATAAATTTCTTTTTCATCTGGAGATACGTTTTCTGCTAAAGTTTTTCCTATAATAGCTTCTTTAGAAAGGTTTAACATGGAGCAAAACGCTTCATTTACCAAAATCAAACGGTTTTGATCATCTTTTACAAATACAGGGTCTCCAATATTGTTTATAATACTCTCAAGATACCTTTCGTTTTTTATTATTTCTTCCTCTGCTCTTTTGCGTTCTGTAATATCCAATAATATCCCTAAACAGCCATAAAGCTTATTTTGCGTATCATATAGCCCAACGGTTTTCACAGATAACCAAGTTACCTTACCCGTTTTATCTTGAACTCTAAAGTCTGAAATAAATTCTTTTTCAAACAATGATGCCTCTTGCCACTCTAGGGATACGCGTGCTCTATCTTCTGGATGAATAGCATTTTTCCAACCAAATCCCATCGATTCATTAAATGACATGCCTGTATATTTTAACCATTCTTCATTAACATAATTACAAAACCCTTTGATATTGGACTGAAATATGGCGACAGGTGCATTGGAGGTTAAACTTCGGAATAACTTTTCGCTATTAATTATCTTTTTCTCAATCTGTTTTCTCTTAGTGATATTTTTAGCTACATTCCCTAATGCGATGGGTTGGTTTGTAATCTTATCCCGAATTAAAAACCTCGACATTTCCATTGGAATTTTAGCTCCTGTCTTAAAATGTTGAAATTCTGTTTCCCCATTCCAACTCGTGTTTCTTATGATACCTGGTTCGTTTTCCGCTATTAAAAATGCAGGAGAAGTTTCTGGAAAAAATGCCGAAATGCTATTGGGCAATGCTTCTTGAGCCTCTAGTCCTACTAGTGCTCTGCCGGGGGTGTTAACATAAAAAGGTTTACCGTCTAGCGTTGCTAGACCGATAAAATCATCACTGGTTTCTATTAATGACAATAAAATTTGATTTTTTTCATCTGCTTTTTTCCGATCTGTAATATCCGAGAAGTATATACTTAACCCTTCGGTAGCGGGATAAACCCTAACTTCAAACCATTTATCGAATAGCTCGTGGTACTCTTCAAAATAATGTGTTTCTTGAGTTTTTACAGCCCTTTTATAAACATCATCAAAAGAAAGCTTAACGGTATGAGGAAATTCTACCCAAATATTCTTACCTATTAAATCACTTGGAATTCTACCTAAAAGTTCGCCTGCTTTTTCATTTACATACGTATAACACCATTGGGTATCTAAAGAAACGAAGCCATCGGAGATTTTATTTAGCGTGGTCTCTATTTGAGAAACCAACTTTTCTTCAATTTCTTTTTTTTCTGTTTCTAAATTCTTAATTTTTTTTTGATAATATAGAATTGAAAAAATATCTCTTTTTTGACTTGTAATAAACGTTGCATATCTGGTTTCTTTTATTACAAATTTTAAGTAAATATAGAGAATCAGGGAAAAGATGATAGCAGCAACTGTTTTGCCGACAAGATGGCTAATTAATGCAGATTTTAAACCCGTTGCATCATAAAATAATAAAGCGTTAAAGAGTAACGAATCGAACATTAACACCAAGAACAGTGATAAAAACAGGGTGAAAAAGAAATATGTTTTTCTAATTTTTGAAATTAAAAATTGGTATAAGACCGTCAGTAAGAAAAAATCTAAAACTAAAATGAATGTTCCTAAAATAAAAAACCTTTGGTTTGTTTTAAATATGGAAACGGGGTTGAGATCAAGCCCTTGAGATTTTTCATTTATAAGCAGTTGTGCATGAGTGATTTCAAACAATCCTACCATAATAAAATTGGATATAATAATACCCATAATAAGAGTTCTGGCACTTGCTACGCCCTCTTTAATGTATATTAGTAAAACGGCGAATAGAACGGCACTAAATAAAATTACGGATCCTGGGTAAATGGCATAAGAATCAAAAAAAACAAAACTTACTTCCGCCCCTAAATTAGCTTGTAAATATTGTATCGATCCCAATAAAATATAAAGAGGCGCCAAACCCAACTCAGATCGAAACCTAAATAATAAAAGAATAGAGATGGAGATTAATATAAACTCTAAAATTATCGTGGCATACATAGGCAATAAGGGGCTGATTAATCTTTAATGCAAAAATAAGAAGAACATACTCAACATATCCTTTTCAGCACGTTAAACCTACCTTAAAACAACTCGTTTTTCATGGTCTGAATAAATAGTGAAGGAAATACTATCTTCTAAAAGTATTAAAATTATCAATCATTACAAAATGATCTAAGAGCGCTGTGTACCAGAACGTAAAACGTATACCAAAAAAATTAAATTAATGAACCGGACTCTGTGTACATGGGCAATTACTGATACCTTGTAAAAAATTCAAGCCAATAGTGACCATGTGTGTACCCGAATTAAAGCCAGACAAATCGTTCATGGTAACTTGATACGCATAGCCAAAATAAAAAATAGACTTTTGAAACCCGACCATAGGGCCAATATTTAGAGGTTTAAAAAACTGATCGTTTAAATAGCGATAGGAAATGCCTGCCCAATAATAATCTTCTTTTCTATCGTATTTACGAACCTTAAAATTGAGGTCGGTACTAGAACGCTTATCGCTACTAAACATCTGATAAAATATAGAAGGCTCAAACTCCAGGCCACTACTTTTAGCTCCCCTAAAAGTGTATCCAGAATAAATCTGATAGTTTAATAATAACCCCGGTTCTAATTTTCTAATGGCTTCATCTATATTTTTATCCAGTAAGTTGTTGACATTAAAACTTAAAAAATAACCTCTATTTCTATACAACACCCCAGCATCAAAATTATGGTTTGTAGTACGTCTATCATCTGTTACATAAGGGTCTATAGAAGGGTTTTCGTAAGTGGTATTAAAGTTATCTATATTAATTCTGAAACTATTTAAATTATAAGAGATACCAAAAGACAAATATTGTTTGGTGTAATAGTCTAAAATAAGGTGATGCGCAAAAGAAACTTTAGCTCCCGACTGAAGTGTATTTCCATTCTTATCATTGTAGAACGACAATCCCACTCCCGAGCGATCGGCAATCCTAACATCTCCGTAAATAGATTGGTTGTCTGGGGCGCCTTTTATCCCTACCCATTGGGTAAGCGCATTAGCCCTAATTTTTAAATTATCCCCTATACCCGCGTATGTAGGGGATACCACAAAATTATTATCCGACAAATATTGTGTAAATACAGGTAAATTAAGCTCTTGGCCAAAGCTATTTGCCATGACCAAGAGTACTAGATATACGATTGCTTTTTTAATTTTCATAATGCTCCATTAAGAGGTTTCTATCACTAATAATCATTATCTGTAAAGTGTAAAGTGCCCTACAAATTCACGATCGTAATTTTTGTCATTAAGTTTTACCACATACCAATAATCACCGGTAGGAAGTTCTTTCCCGTTATACGTACCATCCCACTTATCGCCTAAGCGTAATGTTGCTATTTTACGGCCATACCTATCGAAGATATCGAAAGTCATGTTTTTGTACTGCGACGTACAACCTGGTCCCCAACCTCCATTTTCTGGAACGAAATAATTAGGGATACACACATCAATAAATTCAAAATATTTGGTAACTGTTGCGGTACATCCATTACTATCGGTTACAGTAACTGTATAGTCACCAGATTTATAAATGATGAATGTACTAGTGTCCCCATAACTCACGCCATTTAAGCTGTACTCAAAAGGTGCTGCACCGCCCGTGGTAACTGTTACAATCTCATTTAATCCACCATCTTCTAGCACAAGTTCTAAAGGATCGTATTGATCGACATCAAAAAGTGCCGTTCTTACAATACAGCCATTAGTGTGCCTTACATCTATATAGTGGTTTAAACCTGATGCCACATCCAAAAATATATTACTGGTTTGATAAGGCGCTCCATTTAATGAGTAATCCAATTCAGACGGATCAATCCCGTTATCTACAACTGTAACAGTAACACTATTAGACAGTAGGTTGTCGGTACAATCAAACGCGACCTCAACTTCTGGAACAATTAAAACAGATTCTGGAAATTCAATGTCCCATTCGGTTTCACAATCAAGTGCATCACGAACAAAAACAGTATGATTACCGCCGGCCAAACCTGTAAAATCAAATTGGGTTTGAGTTGGCGCTCCTGGGATGTATGGCCCATCAACGTTATCTAAACTCACGCTATAAGGCAGTGTACCACCAGAGATTTCAACACTAAATTCTCCATCTAAATCTCCTTCACATATTTCTGGAAGCTCGGAACCAGGAATAAGTGTAAGGATGACTGGAATCGGTTCGGTTATTACAAAATCATGCACTATATAACAGCCCAATTCATCTTGCGCGATCGCTTGGTAGGTGCCTGGAGCAAGATTTTCGAATTTAGATGTTTCAAAGAACTGGTTTAACTGTGGCGAAATGGCGTATTTGATTGTGCCTGTTCCGCCTGTAGCGATTATATCCAACTCCCCATCAGTTTCACCAAAGCATACAACATTTGTTGTATTAAAGGTTGCATCAAAAGGCAGGGCTGGCTCTGTAATTGTAATTTGAGCACTTGTTGCATCACAATCTCCACTTTCAACAAAAACCGTATAAGTACCTGCTGGAAGATCTACAAACACACCTGGTCTTGTTTGAACTGGTGTTGGTGAAATATCGTTGCCACTAGCATCTTGCAAAGTATAAACATAGTTACCCAAACCGCCTTGAGCCGTCGCAATAAAACTACCGTTTGTATCACCGTAACAGTTAATGTGGCTTGTAATAGCTGTTAAATTAACCGTTAAAGGTATAAACGGGTCTATCTTTATTTGATTAGAGACATAAGCCGAACAGCCATTGGTATCTCTAACATAATACTGGTAGATTCCAGAAACGCCTTGCGGAATTGAGATGGTTGTAGACGATGTAAATGGCGCTGATACTGTTGTAAAGTTAGCATCTGCACTATACTCATATGTTCCTGTACCTCCTGTGGCACTTAAGGTTAACTCCGTATCTGTTAAACAGGTTTGAGAAATCGACTTGATCAAATTAGCTTCTACTTTTGCTGGTTCGGTTATAACAACCTCGGCAGAGGTTTCTGTACAATTATAGCCGTCGGTTACCGTAATGCTATACGTTCCAGCTCCTAAACCTGTAAAAGTAGAAGACGTTTGAGGGCCAGATGTTGTTGGTGTACCCGTTACCCTATTAAGGGTATACAAATAATTACTGCCTTGGCCTCCTGAGGCACTAGCTGTAAGCGTTGCATTCGTATCTCCAAAACATAACAATAACGATGGTGTTGCCGATACAGATATTGTTATTGGTGGAGGAACTACCAAACTTACAGGCGCAAAAGCTTCACATCCTCTGCTATCTTTAACTCTTACATTATAATCTCCTGCAGTTAAATTCGTGAAAATAGCATTTGTGCTAAATGGTACTTGAATACCTCCTGAAACTAATTCCAATTGATATTCGTAACCCCCTGGCCAACCTCCTGTGGCTTTTGCAGAAATGGTACCGTCGTTATTACCAGTTACACAGGTTATTTCTGAATGGGTAGTAGTCACATTTAAAGCTGCCGTTGGTGCCGTAATGGTAAAGTTTTTACTTACTGTACAAAACGGTGTATTTATTAAAGTTGCATTTACGGTATACGTTCCTGCTGCCAGATTAGGAATAGTAACCGGGCCTGCATTTGTAGTTGTTCCCGTATGTACAGCAGTTACTAAATCGTTAACATTAAAAACCTCATAACTAAAAGGTCCTGCTTTACTCGTTGGATTTGCTAAGCGGTCTATAAAAGTCACCTCCGCACTTCCATCTGAATCACTAAAACACGTGACATCTACAACGCTATCAATCGTTAAATCGAATGTGTTCGGTGCATTTACATAATGTACGGTTTTTTCAAGACATCCGGTATCCATATTCATTACCGTAATGATATAGTTTCCAACAGTAAGTCCTGTAAAAGTACCTGTAGTATTGGTTTGATTATAAACACCTCCAGTAATACTACCATCTTTATCCTGTACTGTATATTGTAAATTGGTAGGCAAGACACCTCCTCGGTTTACCACAACTTGGATACTTTCATCATTGGTACACGTAATGGCATCCACAATATCAATTTCCAAGGTTTCTAAAATCACAATAGGTGCAATGGTAGTCGTTGTGCTTGCTGAACATCCTTTATCATCATATACATGGATCACATAATCACCACCAGCTAAATCGGTTTCTGTGTATGTGTTTTTATTACCCGATTGCACAATAATCCCGCCTCTAATAAACTCATAGAAGGTATAGTTGCCTGAACCTCCCGTGACGCTCGTTACCGTAATAGTCGCGTAGTTGGTAGTATTGGTATCGGTGATACAAGAATATGGTTTCACATCTAAACCTGTTATCACAACAAGGTCAGGTTCTATAACCTCAACCAGCTCTGTTGCCACACAGTTTCTTCCCGATCGTACTTCTACGGTATAAAATCCTGCTGGCAAGCCTGTAAAGATATTGGAATCCTGAGCTGCTTTTGTTTCTGGTCCTACTGTTATTTCATAGCTGTAAATAGGGTTGTCGTTACCGGGCTCTAAAGTGACGGTTATTTCACCATCACTACCACCGTTACAACTTACATCTGTTGCACTTGCAGTAAACGTTACAGGCGTTGGGGCTTCTAAAGTCGTCTCAACATTTGCTGTACAACCGGTTACATCATCTGTAACGGTTATGGTATATAATGTACTATAGGCTAATCCCGTAAATACACCACCCGTTTGTGTTATAAACCCAGAAGTTGGACTTATAGCATAACTATAGGTACTATCTGAACCTCCCGAACCTTTTACTTCAATTTCACCATCATTATCATCACAACTTGCCAGTTTTGTAATGGAAACAGATGGGTTTAGGGCTGGGTAAATTTCTATAGACGCAGGCACGGCACTTGTACAACCGTTTCCATCTTTAACAGTAACCGTGTAAATTCCTGGTGTTGCAACTGTAAAGGTTGGGTTTGATGTAAACCCATGGCCTATAGAGTACGTAAATGGTGCAATACCAACCGGATCTGTAACCGTAAATTCAAATCCTGAAGTAACGTTACAATGATCTGTGGCAAATGCGGGAACCGTTACACTAGGTAAGGGATCGGTAGCAATAACCACATCAATGGTATCTGTACACCCGTTAGCATCTATTACCCAAACATCCCAATTGGCACTAATTGCAGGGTTTAAAACTGCCGTTGCACTCTCTGTGTAATCGGTTACTAGTGGCGCCGAGCCATCTAGTACAAAAGCATATTGATAAGGTGCTGTTCCGCCTGAGGCTTCTACCGAAACTTGTGCTCCAAAATTACAATGTGCGTTAATGTTTATTGTTTCTACAAGTGCTACTGGAGTAGGTTCGCTAACAGGTACCGTAAAAGTTTCAGTACAACCCGTTACCTCATCGGTTACTTCAATGGTTTGGTTGCCTACTGCTAAACCTGTTACAGAAATTATTTTATCTGTATCTGTTTGACCAGATATTACTGATCCACCATTAACCTGATAACTAAAAGTACCAGAGAAATTAGCCGCTTCAAATCTTACAGCACCATCATTTCCACCAGAACAACTTACATCGTTAACCAATGATCCCGATACCGTAATATTAGTTACTGGATCTATCGTATAAGATTCTGTATAATAACAGCCATTGGCATCGGTAACTTTAAACACATAAGTATCTGGTGTTAAACCTGTAAATACATCTGAAGTTTGGGGCGCCACAACACTAGGTGAAATAATCTCGTAATTTAATGTTCCTATGCCGTCTGTTGCTGTTAATGTTACTGTAGAGGTTGTTGCTAAACACGTAACAGGTGTTGCTACAAAATCTAAATCGGTTGGCACACTTAAGGCGTCTATTACAATTTGTATGGGAGCATCTATAGCACATCCATTAGCATCTTTTACATGAGCCGTTACCGTTCCAGCCTCAAATGTTTTATAGGTGTTTGTTGTGGTATAGTTTATACCATCAAAACTATAGGTATATGGCGCCGTACCACCACTTCCTGTTACCGTAACAGTTGCAGCTTGTGTTGCGTTTTCTATACCACAGGTTAAGCTATGCGTTAGGTCTAAATTACCCCCTACAAGAGTTGGCTCTGTAATGGTTATTACAACAGCAGCCGAGTCACATTTTTTACTATCCTGAACCACAATACTATACGTACCGGCGGTTAAGCCTTTAAATACATTTGAGGTTTGGAAAGGCAAACCATCTATACTATATGTATATGGTGCAATACCATTGGCAGCAGTTACCATAATACTTCCATTTGCTCCCCCATTACAACTTACATTAGTTTGGGTAGTTGTAAATGTTGGCGTGGTGTTTGGCGTAACAACAACGTCGTTAGAAACCGCTTGACATCCTTGATCATCAGTAACCCTAAACCTATAAACACCATCGGTATTTGTATTGAACGTTGGCCCTGGAATAAGCGTATACGTTGCTCCACCATCGCTACTAACCTCGTAGGTATTGTAGGTTCCAGTGCCGCCAGTAGGGTTTAAGATAATTCTTGCGTCTACATCACACGTTAAATCTAAATCTAAATCCGCATCTAATAATAATGGAGGCGCTACAACAAACGTTTCTGTTGCAATACAACCATTCTCGTCTTTAATACTTACGGTATAGCTGCCAGCTGCCGAAATTGTAAAATCTGGACTGGTTTGATATTGGCCGCCTATACTATAAGTCATGTTTCCATTAAACGTTGTTCCTGATAACGTGATTGTAAATGGCGTACCGTCAAAACAGTGAGGAGATACTGGATCTATTGTAGGTTCAGCATCTTTAATTATAGATTTAGAAACAAATTTTTCACAACCATACGCATCTCTTACATAAACATCGTAAGTACCTTCGGCTAATTCAAAGGTGTTTTTAGTATCCCAAGCTGTAAGATCTGGTGTACCACCTGTAGCCACAACTTGATATTGATACGGTGCTGTTCCGTTACTTGCTGTTGCAGACAGTACGCCTAATGCATTACAGTTTTCGTTTTTAGAAACGGTAGCATCAATGCTTAAATCGAAAGCCGATTCTGTGATATTAAAAGGCACGGTAACCACACCACATCCCACATGTGGTCCAGAAGTTTCGCTAATTAGAACATAGTAGTTTCCAAAAGGTAATGGCCCTAGATCTTCTACATCTAACGATCCATTTGCAGGAACAGTTCCTGTTCCCGTAACCCCAGTTGATACTAAAGATTGAGAATCAAATATTTCATAACTCACATCCGTATCACTTGTGTAGATACTATTAATTGTAAAAGACACGTCGCCATCTGCACTTCCAACACATGTAATATTATCTGCGGTAACGGCATCTGCTGTTAAAGTGGAATTAGTAGCAATAGGACTTGCAGCTGTTTCGTAATAGTAACATTTTGTATCATCATCATATACAATAAAGGTATAAATAACACCTGGGGTTAGATTTGTGAAAGATGTTCCAGCAGGCGTACCTGTTCCCAACTGCCAAGTAGGAGACCCACCAGATATACCGTCCCATATCATACCTGCACCATCGTATACGGCGAAATAGAATGGACCTGTACCTGTAGTAGTACTCGATGCTCCTATACTCACATCTGCTGCACCACCAGTTATACAATCTACTGTCGTAACAATGTCAATATCCAAATCCTCTGGAGGAGATGCAACTAATATGTCTTGTTGTAAAAACATACATCCGTTAGCATCTGTAATAATAACTTCATATAAGCCAAAATCTACAACTTCAAAAAATTGAACTGACCCTGTTTGGTTTGTGCGTTGCTCATCGTAGCCATTAACCCCTTTTACATGATAGGTATAGTTAGGCGTCCCACCAGTCACAGAGTTAATAATTATTCTTCCAAGTGATATTCCTCCTACACCACATGTTATTGGCTCAACATCAAAATCCAGAACAATAGGATCCGGCTCAAGAATCGATACTGGAGCAGTATCTGTACATCCTTTTGCATCGGTAACCGTAATAATATAATCACCCGCAGCCAAACCAGAGGTTTGCGTACCATAATCTGTCCCTGTAGTCGTGTTGAGAACATTTATTACAAAAGGTGCTAAACCTTTAGAAGTATCGATCGTGATATTTAAAGCCCCTGTTTCTTCACCATTACAAGAAATGTTTTGTCCTATTGCTACCGCTGTAATTTCTGGATCAACTTTAGGAGTAACGATTACCTCTGGCGTTACCTTTTCACAACCATTAGCATCGGTTACTTTAAACTGATAAGTACCTGATGTGTTGGTGGTGTATGGTGATCCTGGAATCGCGCTATACGTTATACCTCCATCTGAACTCACCTCATAGGTATAAGGTGCGTTGCCTCCAGATACTGTAATATCTATTGAGGCCTCTGGCGTTACAAAACAGCTAATATCTTGAGTTAAACTGGCACTAACCGTTATGGGAGCAAACACTTCCGTTGCTGTAGGACTGGTTGCCGTACAGCCATTTCCATCTTTAACGGTAATGGTATAACTTCCTGCTGCATTAACTGTAAAAGTGCCATGGTCTTGATAGGATGCTCCGCCATTTATACTATAGGAAAGCGGTGCAATCCCTGTTCCTGTTGCAGTAAAGGTGAATCCTGAGCTTACATTACATTGATTGTCTACTGCAGGTGCTGTAACTGTTGGCAATCCTTCTTCTCCAATCGTTACCGCTGTAAATATGGAACAATCGTTTAAATCTTTTACGTAAACATCCCAAACTAAATCAGCTCCGGTGTTTGTGTTCACCGTAATAATAGGATTTGCATCATAATCAGAATCTGCTGGTGCTGGGCTTCCCGCTACAACAGCTGCATACTTATAATTAGGTGTACCGCCTGTAATGGTAGTAGTAATTTGCGATTCATAATTATTACAATGTATGTTAGTTGCCGTTGCTGTAATTCCTAATGGAGCAGTAGGCTCTTCAATGGTAATAGTTTCTATAGCAGTACACCCCGTATCGGTATCGGTAACTTCTAAGGTATAAGTACCCGCCACTAAATCTGTTAAAGTAACAATGTCTATAGCTTGGCTTAACGTACCCGTTCCAGACGTTAACACACTGGTATAAGAAGTTGCGTAACCAGACACCTTAAATTCTATCACTCCTGTATTATCGCCATAACAAAGCACATCGCTTAATTTTAATCCTGTTACAGCAATATTCGTCACTGGACTAATAGTTACCGATTCTGTGTAATAACAGCCGTTTGCATCGGTCACTCTAAACACATACGTACCTGGGGTTAACCCTGCAAATGTATTTGAAGTTTGCTTAGCAAATACGATTGGCGATGTCGCTAAGGTTTCATATTCTAAAGGTGCAACCCCATTTGTGGACGTTAGCGTTACTGTAGATGTTGTAGCATCACAGGTAATGGTTGAAGCTGTAAAATCTAAATCTGTTGGTGCATTTAAGGGGTCGATAATAACTGAATCTCCAGCAATACATCCGTGGGCATCTCTTACCGAATACGTAATCGTTTGGCTTGAGCCATTATCATTTACACTGTACGTATTTGTTGCCGTGTATCCTGAACCATTAAAACTATAGGTGTAAGGCGCCGTTCCTGTGGTTGGAACCGCAATAGTTACTTCTGCAGATTGCGGTGTATTATCCGTTGCACAAGAAAACAATGTTGTGGCACTTGCAGAAACGACTAAATCTGTAGGCTCGTTTATTGTAACAGAACCATCAAAAATACAGGATTTAGCATCTCGCACTTGGTATGCATAGGTTCCTGCCAAAAGTCCAGAATATAAAGAGGTGGTTGTAAATGTACCACCGTCAAAACTAAACATATACGGCCCAACACCTCCCGAAGGAATAATTTGTACCGAACCATTATTATTCCCATTACAAGTAGCATCTACAGTAATGGTAGTCGCGCTAGGGGTCTCTACAGCATCTACAGTCACAACTTCTGAGGTTGCCGTACAACCTTCTGCGTCTGTAACTCTAAACTGATAAGTTCCAGCAGTAGTGGCTGCGTATGGAAAAGGGTTTCCTGCTTCAGTGGTATAGGCTGCGCCATTGATTGCAACTTCATAAGTATTCGCTCCATAACCGCCAGAAACCGTTCCAGTGATTATTGCCATAGAAGATGGAGTACAATCTAACTCACTTGTAATTTCAGCATTTAAAATCAATTGTGTGGCAACCGTTTGAGTTGGTAAATTCACCTCACAACCATTAGCATCTCTAAGTATTATATGATAATCGCCTGGCGTTAAATTGTTAAAAATATAATCTGCTCCAAAGGCGCTTCCATTTATGCTATACTGGTATGGTGGCAAACCTCCTGCAGCCGTTACTTCTATACTGGTATTTGTTCCAGATACATAACAGGCATTCGTTATTTCTAATGTAGCGGTGGGGGTACCCACAGCGTCTATTGTAAATACATCCGATGTGGTAGAACACCCATTAGCATCGGTTACATTAATTCTATAATCGCCTGCAGCAATATCAGTTAAGGTTCCATTTGAAAAAAGTGCCGTGGTCGTATCTGGATACACCAATTCAAAAGTATAGGGTGCTGTACCGCCAGTAGCTTTCACTTTTACTGTAGAATTATCCAAACAGGTAACAGGTGTGGTGTCGATATCCAATATTAAATCCTCTGGGATTTCTAAGGTTTGTTGTAAGGTAACTTCACAGAGATCCGTATTGTCGTAGCGCATCATTATAGTATAATCACCCGCATCCAGATTAGAAATTGTAAATGGCGATGTGGTTTCTGTAGTCCAGTTAACACCATTATCTATAGAGTATTGAAACCCTGTAGCGGTATTGTAATTTGCTACTGCAATTTGAATACTGCCATTTCCAACACCACTACAAGAGGCATCACTTGCGTTAACAATATGCGCCCCAAATTCTTTGCCTTCATTTATAATAATGGGGAACGATTTTTCATCAATACACGTTTTAGGCAATTGGTAAACCCTGATATCGTCTATAGCTACGTCGTTACCATTCGTTTGTCTAACATTAGATCTTACAATAAATTTCAAGCTCGTGTTAGCACCTGGATTTAAAGTGATAGGTGTTTTAGGATATTTTTCCCATTTTTCACTTTTTGGAATATCTCCTGTTGAAAATGAAGAGATTTCTGTTCCTGAAGCATCTACCAAGGCTATTAATAAATTAGGATCATAGATATTACTGAATGATCTTACTAAGTTTATGGCGAAAAATTCGAAATCAATAGGCTGATTAGGAATAATGTCATGTATTTCCTTTTCGTATAAAACAGCAGATGTTGGAATGGTTGCTCCTATATTAACGGCCAAATACCTTCCTTTTGGAGTTGCTGGAGTTGTTGCAGGTGTATGATCAACAGGATTTAACCATGTGCTAAAGGGCTTTACTATTCTTGAAGTAACCGAATAATCGCCATCATTGATGCTTATACTACCATGACACTCTGTTCCCGCAGTTTGTCTTTCAAAACAATAATACGTGGTGTTTATACCTGGCGAAGTGATGTCGTTTCCATAACCAAATGTTTCATATAACAAATTACTATAGGTGGGTACAGATTCTAATTTATATTTTACCGAAACAGTATGCTCTCCCACTGGTACATTTAAAAAGGTTTTAGGATCGGCTGTGTTCGTGTTTTCTACACCATTTAAAAAATAAGTGTAGGAGTAAGTCGCGTTTTCAGGATTATTAACGGTTATTGTACCAGAAGCCGTACCATCGCAATTATAATCAATAGCTATATTATTATCAATAACAGGATCGACCGGTTTTTTATCTAAAATAATGCCTGGCATGGCATACACACACTCATTAGCATCCTTTACATATACGGTATACGTACCTGGTGCTACATAAGCTTCATTTACAGTGCTCCATGTGGCCTGATTATTAAAACTATATTGATAAGGCGCCGTACCTCCCTGTGGATTGGTAATACGTATTTTACCAAAACCGTTACCTGAAGGGTCGCAACCTGCCAATTCTGCTACTCCAGCAGATGCCGATATGGCGTAATCAGGTTGTGTTATAGTCACTTGCGAAACCTCACTAAAACACTCAATGCCATCCAATGTGTATTTAATTTGCGTGGCATAAGTGCCCGCAGCAAGATTTGAAAAAGTTTCATTTGGCATATAGGTATTACCATTGTCTATACTATATCCAATAGTGTAACCGTTGGCATTGGTAACATCAAAATGTATTTCTCCCGTGTTAGAATCGTAACAGAGAATATTTGTAGAGTTTACTTCGTAAACAGGTTCTGCATTAGCTTCAATGGTTATAGAGGTACTTGCCTCACAATCATTAGAGTCTACAATTCTCACGCTATAATTACCAGCAATTGTGATGGGTATCACCGGATTATCTACAAAGTCTTCGCTCCCATTAATAAAATAGAAATAAGGAGGGGTACCGCCTGTTGGATATACGGTTATCTCTCCATCGGTACATGTTATGGGTTTAGTAATGCTAGAAGTTGCTTCTAATAATGTTGGTGCTATAATTTCAACGTCTTCTGTAAACTCACACCCATCCTCTGTACTTACTACAATAGTGTAGTTTCCTGGGTCAAGACTTGGAAATGTATAGAAATTATCTATAACAAGACCAGAATCGTTTACAGAAGTTCCGTTTTGACTAAGTGTAAATTTATATTGCGGCCTTACATCTCTTGCTTCCACATAAATATGCCCTTTATCTCCATAACATAAAGGTTGGGTTACAGTAGATTTTACAGTAAAATCTCTTTTTCGGATTTGAACTTCTGGAACTTTAAAAATACAGGGATTAGAAGTTACACCAATTTGTCTAACAGAAGCGATATAAGCCCCTGGAACAAGCACTTCAAACTCATTACCTTCCTGATAATCAACACCATTAATACTATACTCATAGCCTGTTGGTACATCACCAATTATAATTTTTCCAGGCGTATTACAAATAATGTCCTCAACGGATGCAGAAGGGGCTAATAAATTTTGATACACATTAAAATAATACTGATTAAAACAGCCGCCTTGATAGTTTAGGGTTAATCTGAATTGACCAGACTGATTAGCATCAAAAGTTGGTCCCCTACTAACTTCACCCCAACTACAAGACTCACTTTCATTAGCACAATCGTCACCAACAGTAGTCGTACAGCTTCCTTCTACTAGTTTTTCCCATATAATGGATGAAGCATCTGTAATTTTTGTATCTATTAATCTAGAATCATTAGCACCGCATAAAAAAACTTTAGGTAATTTCCTACCATTATTTGGGCATTCTGCTGTAACATCCGCAAAAGGAATCACAGGGTTGTTAAGAACCGCACCGACAAAGCTTGTAACCTCAAAAATTTGATCTATACTCTGACAAGGCGCAACAGCCGTATTATGGACATAATAAGTCCCGATTGTACTAACGCTGATGCTTTGATCAGTTCCAATAACAGGAGAACCGCTAGGATGTGTTGACCAAGAGTATTTATCATAACCATTAGCAGCAGTTAGCACCACGCTATCTGCACAAAGCGTAGCATTTTCTCTAAAGATACAGTCATCTAAATCTGCCAAGAAATTAGTAGCTTGAGGAATTAATGCACAGAAAGTATTGCTGTTCACACTTGGATCATCCGAAATTTCAAAAGTAGGATTTTCCACGCCAAAATACGTAGTAAAGGCTTGATTTTGAATAATATTAGAACACATATCATTCAATTCATTACAAGACTCTACAACTTTAACACGAATTCTAATTTCACTTAATGGACTCTCATTTTTCTTTAAATAGGTTTTATCTATTGTAAAAACCAGCTCTCTGGTAAGTGGATCATAGGTATGACTAGAAACGGCAGGGGGCAAATCGACTAAACCAGAGGGATAATTAAAATGCACATTAATAGGCAAAATATCTCGAATCACCATATTTTGAGCATCGTCATTCCCTTTATTTTGGAATCCGATAATATAATTCAATTCCTGTCCTAGATCAACAGTTTGTCCACCAATGTCGTTGTCATCATCATCTAATACAA
This sequence comes from Mariniflexile ostreae, assembly GCF_042427585.1. Classification (NCBI taxonomy): domain Bacteria; kingdom Pseudomonadati; phylum Bacteroidota; class Flavobacteriia; order Flavobacteriales; family Flavobacteriaceae; genus Mariniflexile; species Mariniflexile ostreae. The sequence goes on from NZ_JBHMFC010000008.1 coordinate 60,178, forward strand.
TTTTTGTCAATACAATTTTTGGCTGTATAACATCCACAGCAAAGGCAAAGAAATAAGCAAAATACTGATCTTGAGAACTTTCCATGCGTATAATTGCAGAAGTATCTCCATTCCCAATCACCTTTTTGGTAGGGTTTGGAACGTCCATAATACCGGTATCAAAACCTAAAGTATTCGTGCTATTTGGGTTTCTATTGGTAACTAAACCACCACCGAGCTTTGTAACTGTAGAATTAAAAAAGTTATTAATGGGTCTATCTGCCGTAAACATGGTAGTCCCATTTATTTTTAGTTTATCACCAGTAATTGGCTTATCGCCTTCTAAAGCAGCGAACGCAAACTTAGCGGTTACAGGAATTGGAGCAGGAGGTGTTTGAAATCCAGAAATTAAAACATCCACATCATTCGTTTTATTTACAGAACTAAAGCCATCAAAACTCGTAATGTATTTTCCTGGTAAAGTGGGGTCTTCAAAAACAATAAACAAAGACCATCCCGCAGAATGCCCCGTTCCATTATTGGCGTTTTGTGTTCTTCCTTGACCAGTAGAGACATTCCCTACCGTATAGGTTCCTAAATTATTAGAAAAACCTGTAACAATACTGGTAACATCAGCATAACAAGCATAAGGATAACTATTTCCTGTTGAAGTGCTTTGTGCATCGTAAATAATTTCCCCTTTTATGTCATGATAGCCACCCTCAGGCCCTTTAAATTTAACATCGGTTATGGACTCAGAGTTAGCGCCTCTATTAACAGCACCCCAATATAAACCGGCATGAACAATTTGATAACAACCCGCGTTAGGGATTTCTAAATCGGCACTACTAGAATTAAATGTTGAATTATCATTATCGATATCAACATATTTCATGTTCACCAAATGGTTATATTGATAAGTGCCATAAGGCTCTGTTTTATGCTCACTTAGAATGTTATTCCCAATTAGGCGAATGTCTCCCTGAAGCGTTTTATTAAACTTGGGAGTAAAGTCTACAAAATTTTGGGCAAAAGATTGTAAGCCCAAAAAAAGCATTAGGATATAGAATCCTATTTTTAAATAAGTAGGTTGTTTCATGGCTGGTTATGGTTGTTATTTTTTTTTCCTATTTTTTTGGGGCTAGGAAAAAAAAGACATCATTATTTAGTTCTGTTTCATCGTTTTAGTTCTCTATTTTAACCATAGATCGCTCTTCGTCATAAGGTGCTTGTCCTTTTGATTCCATGGCATTTTTAGCGGTATCTAGATTAATAAATTTCTCATAATAAATATAATATTTGCTTGTATTGGCATCATAGAAAAAATCTATATTATTTTGTCCTAGAGATACTGCTTTTTGTAAAAACTCATCTCTTTTAGCAACGTCACTATGGACTGCCAATACTAGGTAATATCCTTCTTCTGTGTTTTTAACATCTTTTACAATCTGAATATTCTTGTTACGATTTTCTCCAAAATCAAAATCTGATGCACTTAAAGGCGTATTAACTTTTGGTGTAAACGATTTAATTTGTTTTAACGCTGCTCTATCTTTTAAATAACGATCTTCTTCATTATCGTAGCTCGCACGTTTTATGCGTCGCTTTCGTTCTATTTCCGTAGCAATTCTAATTTCTTCTAATCTCGACAGTAAAAAATCTTTTCCTCTAACCGCTAAGATCTGCTCTTTCTTTAAGGTTTCAATAGCGTTTGTATAATAAGCAGTAATAGCATCTTTCTTATTACCTACTCTTTTTAAGCGATTTGTATTTATTTTTTCTAATTCTGAAATTTTAAAATCTTGAGATTTAATAGAGTTATCAAGCTCTATTTTTAATGCCTCCAAGGCTGCATTCTCTGCAGAGATACTTTTAAATGGTTTCGGTTCATTGTAAATACCTTGTTCACTTAAATCATTTTCATCTTTTAAATCTTTAAGATCTTTTTCTCTACCAATTAATTTTTCGTTTAAAGCTTTTAACAGATCCTTCTGTTCTACTTTAGATTTTTGTACTAATGCATTTAAATCTTCTAAAGATTTTGAAGTTGCATCACTCGGTGCTATTTGAGATTTTGCTTCTTCGGCTAAACGAGCTTTTTCAGCTTCGGCTAATTTAGCGCGTTCTGCTGCTTCCGCCTGAGCTTTAGCTGTAGCTTCACGTTTTGCCAAGGCTTCTGCGTCTGCTTTCGCTTTAGCCTCTGCTGCCAATTTCAATCTAGCGGCTTCTTCTGCTTGTAGTCTTGAGGCTGCTTCTTGTTGCGCTCTAGTTTCTGCTTCGGCTAATTTAGCGCGTTCTGCTGCTTCCGCCTGAGCTTTAGCTGCAGCTTCACGTTTTGCCAAAGCCTCCGCATCTGCTTTCGCTTTGGCCTCTGCTGCCAATTTCAATTTAGCCGCTTCTTCTGCTTGTAGTCTTGAAGCAGCTTCCTGTTGCGCTTTAGCCTCTGCTTCGGCTAATTCTAACTTAGCACGAGCCTCCAACTCTCTTTTTTCCTTTGCCTCTTCAGCTAAAACAGTTCTTGCCTCTGATTTTATCTCGGCCTGGGCTATTGCATCTTCCCTAGCCTTATTTTTTGCTTCTTCAATGGCTTCTCTATCCACTTCTGTTTTACTTGAATTGTCTTTCGCTAAGTAACGCTTCGGTTTTTGTTCTGGAATAATTAAAGCGACCTCTTCATCATCTCCACTATAATTGTAGCGGTATCTGTTTTTAAACTTAAAAGCTAATGTAATGTCATGAGAATTTCCAAAACTTGATAAATTCCCCATCGCTTTTTCAAAATTATACTCTATGGCTATTTGAGAAGTAATATTAAGCCCTATACCCGCCGACACTCCGTAAAGGGTATTATAACCTGCTTGTGCCCAAATGCCTTTAGGTACCATTAACATGGCTACTCCTGAAACAATAGTATTATCTTTTTGAAATTCAGATCGTATTAAAGTAGAGAATTTACTATCATCGAAAAAACCAGAAGTATTTACGTAACCTGTGTACATGATGTGTGGTTGTACACTTTGCTGCGGATTATTTTCTATAATTTTAGAGGTATTAAAATTATATGAAACCAAATTATTTACCGACAAACCAAAATCAAAGAAAGAAACTCCGTAGTTTATCCCTGGGTTGATAGTTATTACCGTGTTTGATGGTATGTTATTTAATGAAGGGTCAGAAAAATTTGTGATAATTTTACCATCATTTAAACCGCTTTTATAAACTGCTAGATTCATTCCAAAAGTTAAATGACTATCTGTATTTATAACGGCATTATAGGCATAGTTCAACACGGCACCAAAATTGGTCAATACACCATAATCTTGCTGAAATAACCCAACCCCGATACCTGCATTTTCTCTAAACCTACCAGAAAAACTAAACAAATAGGTTTGCGGCGCATTATCAAACTGAGCCCATTCCCGCTTATTGGAAAACGTAATGTATTTATTTTGTTCCCTTACAAAACTAAAGGTAGGGTTGATAACATATTGATTAAATTTTAAAGAGTTTCTAACGGGTAATGCAAATGCCGCTGCGCCATCCTCCTTTTCTTGAGAATAAAGCTGTGTGAAACACAAAATCAAAACTATATGTAAAAGGTAGTTCCTCATGTTATTTAACAACCGTAATGGAGCCTTTTTTAGTTTTATTGTCTGGGGTAGTAATGATATAATAGTAAACTGGGTTTATATGTTGAAAATCTAATTGGTTTTCTGGCCAATTATTTTGGTAATTATTAGTTTTAAATACCGTTTTACCTTGCGCATTTATAATGAGGACTTCGGTATTTGCCCCATTTACATAATTTTGTGGGATAACCCATGTGTCATTAATACCATCTCCATTTGGACTAATTAAATTTGGAATATCTGCTACATCTGGAAAAGGTTCTTTTACTATAAACTCAAATTCATTAGTACTTATACACCCTATTGTTTGTTTTACTATAGCTTTATATCGCCCAACTTGTGTTGCTTCATAGCTATTAGTGGTTGCTCCTGAAATAACAACCTCATTAAAAAACCATTCGAATTCTGGAGCAGTAGCATCTGTAGTGATAGACGCTATTACAGCCCCCCCTTCGTTTATGGTTTCGGTATCTGCCACATCAATACTACTTGTAAATCCATTACTTTCCAAAAGGATAGAGGCACTAGCCGTACAGCTTCCTAAATTTATAATTACAGAAAACTCTCCAGATTCCTCTGTAACATATGTTTGACTTGTAGCCCCTGAAATTTCTTTACCATCCTTCAACCATATGTAGCTATCTCCGCTTATAGCACTAAGAGTGGTAGCGCCCTCAGTGGAACAAAACGGATTTCCAAGACTAGAGTTTATACTGCTTGTGGTGTTTCCAGAGCCCGCCTCACTTATGGTTACATGATTAGAAGAGGAATCGGAAGTACAGGTACCATAATCCGTTTTAACAAAATAAGTTCCAGGCTCGCTAACAGAGTAGCTAGAGCCATTTGCTACAAAAACGGACGTGGTTGGACTGGTTTTTTTTCGCCATTCGAAAGTAAGAGAAGGATATTGCAATGGAGAATCACTCATGCCGTCACTAGGATTATCGATAGTAAGCAAGTAACTACCACCAGAACAATAGCTCCCATTTTCATTTGAATTGTTTATTGTAAAAGGGCTGTCATGAACTTTATAATATGCTGCAAATGTACTCGAATTTTGACTCGTAACTCCCGAACCCGTGCTTTTTACTCTTATTTTATACGCCTCCCCTGATGTAGAAGTAGGTAAAGAGAAGTTTAATGTGGCAGGCGATTCAACAACACTTCCAGCAGTTGATGTAAATAAAATGTTAGGATTTGCAAAGCTTCCCGAACTATCTGAAAGCTCAATTATAAATTGATTTGTTGGATTTGAATTCGTTTCAGGCGTAAAGGAAAACGTAATATCAAAAGTATTAAATAAAGGTGATGCACAGGCCTGTGTAAAGCCCAAGCTAGGCTTAGATATAAATGCCTGACCACCAACTATTTGAATAAAAAAAACAAAAAAAACAACAAGAAAAGAAATGTAAAGGTGCTTCATGCGATATTATTTTCTTTTGTAAATAAAACGCCTAGATATTATTATACCACCTGCTATGCCTATAAGTCAAACAGGGTGCTCCAAATTTATAAAAATGTAAGATGGAAAATTATAAGGTTCTAGGAAACTTACTAGACAAATAGTTTTGGTTTTTAGTTTATTTATTAATTCCTTTAATCTAAGTTTATGGTGCTTGTTGCGATTATTTTATTAATTCGCAATCTAAAATCTGGTCTTTTAGGATTTTTTAAATCAATAAAGGTTTCAGAATCATCGCTTTTTGAATACACATTGAAGAAAGCACTATTACCATACCAATTCTCTAAATCTTCATTGTTATAATTATTTTCTACAAAAATATTGCCATCACAGTTATTGAAATACATAGCGGTAAATTTAATTTTCTCTAAATTTTCTTGATTCACCATAATACTTTCTTCAAAGAGTACCGCTGGATTAAAACCGGATACAACACTTTTACTCATATCCAATGAAGCATTTTGTCCGATAAAAATAGCTTCCTTAACCAAACCTCTCTCAATATCAGATTTCAAATTATCACTTTCTGTTAAAAGTGTTATGTTTTGCACTTCTACAAAAGAGCCTTTCTTTGTAAAATCTATCTCGTCTTTTTTATCATACGAAATAACTTGCAAGCACCTTGACCGTTGACTACTTGAAACATATGGGCTACGAACCGCTAGTGAGTTGTATAGTTTAGACTGTGTTCCTAAATTAAATTTAAAATCATTACTACTTGATTTATATGACACGACTTTTTCAAAATGAACCTCTCCTCCCCATACTTCATAAGAGTTTCCTGCACAAAAACTAATCATGATATTTTCAAAAATAGTTTCGTTACCAACACCTGCTAAAAACAAACCACTAAAATACGTATCGCTACTAATTCTTTTACCAGCATATTCTATACGAACATATCGCATAACACCAGAATTAGCATTTGGATTTTCTCCGCCGAAATTTGAATTTTTATAAACTGCAGCATTAAGTTCTGTATAATAACTCGATACCGACCCATTACCAAACTTATTGGTAGGGCCATCTCCAAGAATAATAATCCCTCCCCAATCGCCGGGTCTTTTAACACTTCGACTTGAAGTAAATACTATAGGGTCTGTTTCTAAGCCATTAGCAATGATAGACGCTCCTTTAGCAATGGTAAGAGAAGCTTTCGTATTAAAATCACCAATTATCACAGTTCCTGGCTCAATAGTAAGTGTGGCGTTGTTGGTTACGAAAACATTTCCCATTAAAAGATAAACCTCTCTTTTGCTAAGCTTCGTATCTTCAGTTATAGTTCCTGTTAATATTTGTGTAGGCTCGCCATATTCTTTTTGATTAGAATTAAATTCTGTCCAGTTGTTCAACCAGTTATTGGTGCCTACAATTCCTTTTTCCTGTTGCGCAAAAACGCTTCCTACTGCAAAAAGAAATATGAATGAGATTTGGATAAAGTGTTTCATAGTCGAGTATTTATAGTTATATGCGATAAGGTTTTTTTTAATCTATTTTCAAAAATAGAAATAAATCTATGAAATACCAATTATTTCGTTAAAATACACTAAATAAGAGGGATTGTATTAAAAATCAATCGATGAACGGCATTTTATTATAAAAGTTAATATTTATTTAATTTAAAAATATATGTTTCAATAGCTGCTGTATTAAATTACAATATATGTACGAAAAATTACTCTGTTTTAAATTGTTTCAAAAACAACCATTTAATCCATTTCTTACAGCAGAAGCATATTAAAAAAAATATTAGTAATATGGTTTTTATATGCCCCTTAAACAGACCTCTTAATTAAATTGACTATATTGATGTAAAGACTTCATGGTTTCTTCATAAAATAGAATTGCTGAAACCAATTTATTGGTATCGGAATAGGGCAATATCCTGCCATGAAAATCAGAAGTACTACTTAAAAAAGCATCAGTAGCTTTAAATTGATTGTCGAGTGCTTTACTATTATCACTATCATTAGGAATCCCTAATGTTGTCATCGTTACTCCTGGTTTGGTAGCAAATGCAATATAGGGCAATAATTTTACCAGACTTTCTATACGCTCTTTATATAGTGTAAGTAATTCTCCTTTTGGCAAACGCTCCAGTTCCTCTTTATTGTGATATTTTTTAATAGAAACCTTATCACTGATAATGCTTTTGGCTTCTCCTTTCTTTTGAGCAAAACCCGTACCTATTGCGAGAAAAAGAGCGAAGCAGAATAAAGTAATTTTCATATTCATATCTATAAATTTTAGATTAACAAAGCAAATCTATGTAATTAATCGTAAAAAGCAAGCATTTTATCGTGTATTTTGAAAATATTTTTAAATCGCCTTGTGTTTACGTAAGATTAACCCCTCCCGAATAAATCTCTTTTTTTTTGAATAGCATGATTTTATAAATAAATAAAAAAACCGTTCTAACTTTTTTAATTAAATAAAGTTGGAACGGCTTAATCAAATAGCTTCCTAAACTCCATAATAGGAACTGTTATTATTCAAAAAAGAAAAAAAACACTTCTGTAATGCGTTTTGTTATAAATTTAAATTTAAGGTTTATTGTATTTCGCCAGTAGCACCTATGGCAGTGGGTGTTAGTTTATAGATAAACTCAGGAGTTAACCCAGATTCTTTTCTATGGGACACATACAATATGGCTGTATCACTTTCCTTAGCTATTTTATTGATCAACTCTGAAAACAGCATCACATCACTATCATCTAAACCAGTTGTTGGCTCGTCTAAAATAAGTAGCGGCGGGTTTTTTACCATCGCTCTTGCAATTAACACCAAACGTTGATGACCAAGAGACAAAGACAAAAAACTTTTTTTCCTAATTTCAAACATCCTTAAAACGTGAAGCCATTGTTGTGCTATTTTAATCTGTTCATCTGTAGGTTGCGTATAGAGCCCTACCGAATCGTAAAAGCCCGAAACAATCATATTCCCAATAGCATCACCGCGATAAAACCCCCTTAACATCTCTGAAGAAAAATACCCAATTTTCTTTTTAATGTCCCAAACACTTTCTCCGCTTCCTTTTTTTACTCCAAATAATGTAATATCCTGATTATAGGCTTTTACATTATCACCCGTAATAAGGGACAATAAGGTACTTTTACCAGAACCATTTGGTCCTATTAATTGCCAAAATTCACCCTTTTTAATTTCCCAAGAAATGTTTTTCACAATAGTTCTATCCCCATAGGCAATGGTAACATTTTGAAATTTTACTAAGGGATTTTTTTCATCATCCCTTTGATAACTTGGCTTAGGGATAGATTTAAAGTACGATGGCCTTAAGGCTTGCGCATTAGAATTAAACGCTTGGATGGGCACAAGCTCTAAATTTTGAAATTGATATACCTCTTCTATAAAGGGAAGTATATCTGCTTTTCGATTTGTTATTTGTACAATCGGTATTTTTTTACTTAAATTGGTTAACGTATGGATAATATCTTGTTGTGAACGGATATCTAAATTATCAAATACATTATCTACAATAATATAGTTGGGGTTTTTAGAAATAAGGTGCATCAATAATGCTTTTTTACGTTCTCCTTCAGAAGAATGCAACAAACTATTGCGTGTAACGGTGGTAACATTAAAATGACCATGACGTCGTTCTTGATCAATAAATTTATTAAGCGTCGTTTCTGAAAACAATGCGCCCTCTAAATCGGCTACATGACTAATGGCCTCACCAGACATAATTGCGTCTATTAAAAGAGCTTTATTATCCGTATTACGAATATAAATGGCTAAATGTTTTTTTAAACCCATTATCCTATCCTTTATTATTAAAAATATCTATTAATACATCTCGATATTACGAAATACTATAACATAAAAAAAGAGGGCTTCCCCCTCTCTTTTCACTCGCAATAAAATTATTTTTATTGTAATTGTTTTATATGAAAGGCTACTAGACCTTCAATGGGTCTACGCTCAAAATTACCAACTCTAAAGCCCATTTCTTCAGCAACCTCTTTAATCTCATTTTGTGAAAAATAAGCAATAGAACCCGCGAAATGAACAGGAACAGTATCTAGATGTTCTTTATATTGTAAAATCATATTTTTAGCAAAAATACGAATGCCATCTTTTATGAGCTTTAAGACATATTCAGAATCTTTATTTAAGAACATAAACTCAGCAAAATTGGCTAAATAAGCATTGGGATTGGGTTGTTTATAAATGTTATATTTTATATAATCAGCTTCTAGATTATACTTTCCTGCAAAAGCCACCTTAATGTCTTCTGGCATTTGGTTAAAATAGTAATCCCTAATCAATTGCTTCCCGAAATAATTTCCAGACGCATCATCCATTAATATATAGCCCAACGACAATACCTTCTGGTGCAGTGTATTTCCATCATAATAGCTACAGTTGGACCCTGTGCCCATAATACATACTACAGCAGCTTCTTTCTCGTGGTTTATAGTAGAATAGATGGCCGCCATGGTATCCTCTTCTACTTTTACATCGGCATTTACAAAGACCTCTTTCAAGGCACTATCAACCATCTCCTTACCTCTTTCTGTTCCACAACCGGCACCATAAAAGAAAACATGGCTAACATCTTTGCTATGGGTTTTTAAAACCTCATTTTTCTTAATTGTTTTTTTTAGTTTTTTTAAGGTTAAGATTTCTGGGTTTAATCCCTTGGTCCTTAACTTCTCTAAAATCTGTTTACCATTTTTGTCTACCGCAATCCAATCAGATTTTGTAGATCCACTATCAACAATTAAAATCATATGTTTTTTAAATAAAAATCTATGGCATTACAATTATATTACCGTAATGCCATAGATTATGGTCCTTAATTATAATGAACTAATATGTGTTGCTAAATCAACTAATTTTGTTGAATATCCGTACTCGTTATCGTACCATGATACTAATTTAAAAAAGTTATCGTTTAAAGCAATACTTGCTTCAGCATCGAAAATACTAGTCATAGGTTCTGATACAAAATCTTGAGACACAACAGCTTCTTCTGTATAGCCCATAACACCTTTTAGTTCGTTTTCAGAAGCATTTTTCAAAGCAGCTTTTACTTCTGCCCACGTTGCTGATTTTTCTGTTCTAACAGTTAAATCCACTACAGATACATCTTGAGTTGGAACTCTAAAAGCCATACCTGTTAATTTACCGTTTAATTCTGGAATTACTTTCCCTACTGCTTTTGCAGCACCTGTAGAGGAAGGAATAATATTTGCTAAAGCACTTCTACCACCTCTCCAGTCTTTTTTAGAAGGTCCATCCACAGTTAATTGTGTTGCAGTTGTAGCGTGAACGGTAGTCATTAAACCTTCAATAATACCGAAGTTATCGTTTATTACTTTAGCTAATGGCGCCAAACAGTTAGTAGTACAAGATGCGTTTGATACGATGGTATCTTCTGCAGTAATTTTAGTATGGTTTACTCCCATTACAAACATTGGTGCATCTGCAGACGGTGCAGAGATAGCCACTTTTTTAGCACCAGCAGTAATATGCTTTTGAGCGCCTTCTAAAGAGGTAAAAATCCCTGTACAATCTAAAATCACTTCTGCCCCAACAGCATCCCATTTTAAATCTTCTGGATTACGCTCTGCGGTTATTCTTATTTCTTTACCGTTTACTACTAAGTTTCCGTTTTTAACTTCAACAGTTCCATCAAATCTTCCGTGTACCGAATCATATTTCAATAAATATGCTAAATGTTCTACATCTAACAAATCGTTGATTCCTACTACTTCAACATTTGGTCTTTGTGCAGCAACTCTAAAAGCTATCCTACCAATTCTACCAAATCCGTTAATTCCAATTTTTACTTTTGACATAATCTTATTTATAAATGTTAAGTGCTCATAATGTCTGAGACACGCAATAATTCTAAATTTATTGTTGTTTTTCCTTTTATGGCTTTTTCCAAAGGTGTAAGTTCCATTTTATTGTTCAATAAGCCAACCATAAAATTGGATTTACCTTCTAATAAGGATTCCACGGCTTTTACGCCCATTCTACTGGCCAGTACACGATCAAAACAAGATGGAGGCCCACCCCGTTGCATATGCCCGAGCACAGAAACGCGAACGTCGTATCCTTCCATATTTTGGTCTACGTAGTCCTTAAGTTCAAATATATTTTTACCAATTTTATCTCCTTCAGCAACAACTACGATACTAGAAGATTTTCCAGATTTTCTACTGCGGTTTAAAGACTCTACTAGTCTATCCAAACCTAAGTCTTCTTCTGGAATCAAGATTTCTTCTGCACCCCCTGCAATTCCAACGTTTAAAGCAATATGCCCCACATCGCGCCCCATAACCTCTATAAAAAACAAACGGTTATGAGAACTAGCTGTATCACGTATTTTATCAATCGCTTCTACAACGGTATTTTGAGCTGTATCAAACCCTAAGGTATGTGATGTTCCAAAAATATCATTATCAATAGTTCCTGGAATTCCTATTACTGGGAATCCGAACTCTTTACTAAACACCATGGTTCCCGTAAAAGTGCCGTCACCACCAATGGCAACTAACGCATCTATACCCGCCTTTTTTAAATTTTCGTAGGCTTTCTTTCTGCCCTCATGAGACCTAAACTCTTGTGAACGCGCAGACTTTAACATCGTCCCGCCTTTATTGATGATTCCTTTTACACTTCGGGCATCCATAACTTCGAACTCGCCCGTCATCAAACCTTCAAATCCTTGATATATACCTATACATTCTTTATTATGATATGCACAAGTTCTTACTACAGATCGTATCGCGGCATTCATACCTGGAGAATCTCCTCCTGAAGTGAAAACTCCGATTTTTTTTATTTCTTTCGGCATTTAATATTACAATTAATTAGTAAAATTAATAAACTTAAACTATATATCCCTAGCATTTACATCATTTTTACGAGAGTTTCAAAACTATAACGATTTAGTTGATAAATAAAAACTTATAACTAGTCAATTAACTCTAATAATAGTTAAGATTATTATTTTTTAGTACTGGGAGATGCTTTAAAACTCATAAATTCAGGAATTGAATCATCACTGGAGAACTCTTTTTCTTCTCCTAAAACACTTTCAGAAGCTTTGGCTTTCGAAAATAAATTTTGGAGCAATTCCTTAAAAGTATCAAAGTCTAAATTATAGGAAAGTCCAACACCTTGAGTATAACCTATTTCTTCTCCAAAATTACGAATGCTATTTTCTCTATTGAATATTTTGGCTGTTAACGTCCCTTCGTCATTTAAAAGAAAGTCAATTTCAACGTTTCCGGCCACTACGGTCTCATTGGCATCGGCACCCCCAACGGGTACTCCTACCTTACCATTTATCAATACTCTATCGCTTATTTGTGTCTGTAAGGTTAAAGCAAACCTGTCATCGGTTTTATAATCTGGTCTATTTTCACCCACTTCATAGTTTACACCTATATTGAGTTTACTGTTTTTATTGGTAAAAATACCGTTAATAATACCATTAAGGCGCTCGGCAATGGTACCCGAAAAATTAAGCTCACTCAAGCCTTTAGAAAAACCTCCTGTAGATAATAGATAAAGCGCTTGGTTCTGTCTATCATCCCGTGACTCTAACCTATACTGAAGTTCAGACTTTATAGTAGAATTCACATTTGGAAACTCAAAATCGAAATACGGGTCAGGTTGTTCTAAATCTCCTCTTAACGTAATGTTTAGTTCAACAGGAATACTTCTGTTTATAGGGCTATCTAATAATGCTGAAGGATTGGCTTGGGTTTTATAAATAGCAAGCATATTGATTTGGGCCTTTAAAGGGTCTCCCTCCCATGCTAAAGTGCCCCCTGGCTGCACTTTAAATTGTTTCTGTACAATACCACCATAGGCAAAATTATAAACCCCCTCGAATACCGAGAAATCCCCATAAATATTAAATTTACCATTAGTATTGATTTCCACTAATATACCGCCACTACCACGTCCTTTTAAAGAATGCCCTGTATTTTTATCTATAATTATCTCCAATAGTGCATCTTCTGTAACATCTAAATCAAAATCCAGCTCTAGGCCTTTAATATCCTTAATAACAAGTTCGCTTCCTGCTTCTCTTGCTTGTTTTTCTTCTGCCGTTAAGAACCTGATAAAAGAATTATCGCCAAAAGACTCGGTGTCATTAAGCGGTATTTTAAAAACCGTCCCTTTTTTCGTTTCTCCAACAACACTTATCACCAGTTGTTCTGTAGGGCCTTTAATACTTGCCAAGCCACCAATAAAACCTGTACCATAGTACAAAGATTCTTCAGTTTCTTCAGTATCGAGAACCAAAAGGCGCGGCGTGTTAATATCTAGGTCTAAACGCCATTTAGAGAAGTTGGTATGCCCCAATGTGCCATTCAGTTTCCCTTTAGAATTAAATTTTTTATCTGTAATCTCAATATTTCTAAAAATAAAATCTTGGTTTTTTAAGGTTACAAATGTTTTTTTATTAAAATCGTAATCCACATTTAAATAGGGGATCGCTAAACCACCATTTAACAAGGATAAGTTTCCATTTATATCTGGTTTTTTAAGACTCCCTACAACCTTTGCCCTACCTGTTACCTGCCCTCTTATATCTCTTAAAACCCCTTCTAAAAAGGGATTTAAAGGTTGTAAATTAAAGGTATCGAACGCTACCTCTACATCGATATTAGATTGGTCTCCCAAAACATTAATATTACCTACAGCATGAAAGGATTTTGATGTGTCATCTTTTATCGAGGCGTTTACATAATAATTGGTAAGCGTTTGGTTGCCTTTTATTGTAGCATCGAAAGCCCCTAGAGCAAAACCATTGACTTTAAAATCGTCTATAACAACATTTGAATTAGGGAGATATATACCATTTTCTTGAAGAATATCCAATTTGCCATTTACGTTGCCCTGTAAAGTCAAATCGTCTATTTCAGGTATTATTTTTTCTAAATTAACATTTACAAAATCCAGTTTAATATCTTTATAGGTAGAATCCCTTACGGTACCCGAAAGCTTTATCTCTTCATCTATATGGTTTATTTGTAAGGCATCAACTTTAAAATCGGTTAAGTTTTTATTAAATGTTATTTTATTTGCATTATTCAATTTCTCATTGATAAACCAAGTGCTATTTTTAAAGGTTACATCAGATTTTTTAAACCCAACAACAGATTGATTGTCCTTATTAATAGTATGATAAAGACTTAGATTATATTTATCTCTGTTCTGTTTTCCGCCACTAAATTCCGAACGCATAAATAGCGTATCATTTAATGTAACATTAATTAAATTAAACTTGGAAACATTGTAATATTTTGTGTTAATACTGTCAATTTCCACATACGTATTAAAAAGCGGGTTATCATTGACAACTTGAAGCTCGATATTTTTAACAAAATTATCCAATAATTTTATCTGCGGCGATTTAAACGTAAGCCTAAATGCCTTGGCATTGCTCTCTACGCGTCCTCTAATAAATGTATTAGTACCCAGCTCTATATCTGGATAAAACACCTCAATTATTTTATTATAAATTTTAAAATTAAAATCTATGTTCTGGTTATCTTTAACTTTATTCGGAATATAGTTGGTGTAAATATGACCTAAAGAGTTTTCAAATAATTTTTTAAAATCCTTCACCACGAACTTACCGCTTAAGTTACCTTCCACAATTTCTGGAGAATTGATTTCAATAAAACGCTTTTCATCTTCAAACCTCGAAGTTACTTGAAACTCCTTAAAGTAATAGGTATCATTTTGATTTTTATACGAGGTCTTTTTAAAGGTTATATTTCCAAGGGCATCATCCAGATTGCTGGCATTCATGTTCATGGTCACATTACTGGTCAATACAGAAATGCTATCCTTTTTTATAAAATTTAGTGCATTTAAATTTGCATAATCTACATGGGCAGTAAAATCATATTTATTTATTTTTTCGGAATAATCTACAAGTCCGTTAAAATCCAATCTTAAATTTGTATCGTTAGCTTGAAGGTTACCGTCAAATATTTTATTCATAACATTTCCTGCTACTTTTATATTTTGATATTGGTAACGGTTAAAGCCAATATTAAAAATATCGCCTTTAACTTGTGCATTTATATTTTCGGTTAAAAAGCCAGAGCCGTTAATATCCAGATTTAAAGACGTTTTGCCCACTTTGGGGTTTTCTAGAAACGTTCCAATATCAAACTGCTTTAATATTATTTTCCCTTTATAATCGGCATTATCAATATCATTGATTTTATTAATTTTTAAATTGGAGTTTATCAAGCCCAATTCTGTATTGATTTTTAAATCTGCTATAACATTTGAGGCTGTTATTTGAGAATTTCCAACAATGGTAAATTGTCCTAATTTACTAAAAGCTGTAGGGATAGAAGCTCCTAAAACATTTGGAAGCAGCGCTTTTAAATCTCTATAAGTGGAGGATAGGTTTGAAAAACGTCCATTCATATAAAAAGTATTTTCCTCCTTATTGAATAGGTTTTCAAAACTTAAATCCCCATATATTTTCGTATTGGAGCTGGTTCTTAACCTCAATCCATGTAGCTTCAAATCATTTAATGTGCCAGAAACATCAGTGCTGAAATTCGCATATTGGTCTGCGCCAAATTCGTTGTAAAAAGTGTTTAGTTCGTCCAATAAAACAGAAGACTCCTGAAAACGGGCTTCAATTAGCACTTTATCTGTAAAGTATTGTAAATCCTCTCTATTATATATAAACTTTAAATCGCCTTTTAAAGTGGAATGTGGTGTTCTTATATCTAGGTTAGAGAAAGTCATATCCGTTAAGGTATATGCAAAATCGGTCATTAAATTTTTCATGGCCAACCCCCTACTATCTTTAAAGGCTAAGGTATTTATTCGTGTACTTACCTCTGCTCCATTAATTAAAAAGTTAGTTGCATTTATATTTAAATTATTAAATTCCAAAGAATTAGTGTCTTCACTATTTTCATTTATCAATCTAAAAACACCATTATAAATGGATACATCACTAGATGATAATAGAAAATCACTTTCTACTTTTTTGGGGTTATCGTTCTCAAACCTATGTACAAAAACATCAAGATTAGTTTCGGTTTCATTTTTGTACGTTTTTATATTGAAAACCAAATCTACAATATCAATATCCCCAAAAACCAATTTGCCCTTATAAAGGTTTCTAAAATTTAAGATAGAAGTGTTTAATTCTGAAATCCCTATAAGCGTATCCTTTTTATAATCTTCGATATAGATGTGTTTAAGCTCTACATCGCCATTAAGTTGCAAGCTTACTTTTTCTATATTGATATGCGTTTTAAACGTATCGTTTAATCGTTTCGTTGCATATTTTCCAAGACCGGTCTGTACAAAAGGAATAGAAAGCACCAACACCAAAATGATGAATAGCATCAGCAAAATGCCCAATATTTTTGATACTATTTTTAGAAACTTCTTGATAACTGTTAAAATTATAATTTAATTGAGAATAAAATTGATTTCTGTCACATTAATATTAAAAATAAATACAAGCTTCGGTATTTTCGTGTTTTCTAAAAAAATAAATGAGTAATTTTGTATTTACGAATAATGTTAACACCCCAGACGTTTATTCAGTTTCAAAATTAACAATTATTGTGTCTAATATTTATTAATGTCTTCACAAAATATCTACATTCTCGGAATTGAATCGTCTTGCGATGATACTGCGGCATCTGTTATACAAAACGGAACCATTTTAAGCAACGTGGTTGCGACACAAAAAATCCATGAAGCATACGGCGGTGTGGTTCCAGAATTGGCATCACGCGCCCACCAGCAAAACATTGTTCCTGTAGTGCACCAGGCGTTAAAAAAAGCCCATATAACAAAAGAACAATTAAGCGCCATCGCTTTTACAAAAGGCCCTGGGTTAATGGGGTCTCTGTTGGTAGGAACTTCTTTTGCAAAGTCTTTAGCATTTGGTCTTAATATCCCGCTTATAGACGTCAATCACATGCAAGCTCATATTTTAGCACATTTTATAGATGAAGTGGGCTTTAATAAACCACCATTTCCTTTTTTAGCCATGACGATTTCTGGCGGCCATACCCAAATCGTTAACGTAAAGCACTATTTTGATATGTCTGTAATTGGGGAAACGATAGATGATGCTGTAGGAGAGGCCTTTGACAAAAGTGGTAAGGTTTTAGGCCTAGGATATCCAGCAGGGCCTGAAATAGACAAACGGGCTGCCTTAGGAAACCCAAAGGCCTTTAAATTTACAAAACCCAAAGTGGATGGCTTAAATTTTAGTTTTTCAGGATTAAAGACGGCTATTCTTTATTTTATACAAAAAGAAACGAAGGCAAATCCTAATTTTATAGAAGAAAATCTAAACGATATTTGCGCTTCTATACAATATACCATTATCGGAATTTTAATCGATAAATTAAAATTGGCCACAAAAGAAACAGGCATTACACATATTGCCATTGGTGGCGGAGTTTCTGCAAATTCTGGTATACGCCAGGCCTTAAAAGAAGGAGAGAAAAAATTTGGATGGACCACCTACGTACCCAAGTTTGAATTCACTACAGATAATGCTGCCATGATAGCCATTGTAGGCTATTTAAAATATTTAGAAGGTGATTTTGCAGAACAAAATGTTGCGGCAAGTTCCCGTTTGAAAATTTAATTTCCATATAAAAACACATCGTCGTTTAAGTTATAAACAATCTGTTCTTCAAAACTTATTGTTTAGACACTTGAATGTCTCTATAATCCTTTTAAATTTGAATCCGAATTTAAAAACCTACTTACATGTTAAAAAACCTACTTACTATTTCTTTTCTTAGCCTATGTGTTGCCATTACAGCACAAACCGCTACTGAAAATGAGCTTAAAATGATTGAAACCCCAGAAGAAATTGAAAGTTTTCTTAAAACAAAAAATTCTAAAAAGAATAAATTAATTACTTTTAACGAAGAGAAACATAAAACAACTTTAGCCAAAACGCTTTTTAAACTCTCTAAAGGCGGTATAACCACCACACAAAACGAATTTCAAAAAACGCTATACAAAGTGGTCGAGAAAACCAAAACCCTGTATTACCGTGTTAGTTATATTACCCTAAATGGAGAAAATATGGATATAGACGATATGGAAGCGATACAATCCAACATTATTAAAAAATATAATGATGGTGCGTCTTTTGATTTCTTGGCAAAACAATATTCCATAGATGAAAATGCAAACAGAGGGGGCGATTCTGGTTGGTTTACGATTGATGAAGATGCTTCTGAATTTAAAAACAGCATTAGTAATTCCGCCCATGATTTAGGGGCAATTTTCACGATAGATTTACCCACAAACAACATGCATTATGTCGTGTTAAAAACCTTTGAACCTACCAGTATCTCTGAAATAAAAGTATTAAAAATAGTAGAACCCTTATATTGATGCAACTTTTTTATAATCCCGATATCCACGACACTACCACGCAATTTTCTTTTAATAGAGAAGAAAGCAAACACATTATAAAAGTTTTGCGAAAAAGCACTGGAGATACCCTGCAAATTACAAATGGCAAGGGCTGGCTTTTTCTCGCAGAGATTATTATGGCAGACATTAAAAACTGTGTAGCGTCAATAGTTTCAAAAACACATCAAACGCAACGGGATTATCATCTACATTTAGCGGTCGCTCCAACAAAAATGAACGACCGCTTTGAATGGTTTTTAGAGAAAGCCACCGAAATTGGCATAGATACCATCACCCCCATTATTTGCGAGCATAGTGAACGCAAAATTATAAAAACAGAACGTTTTGAGCGTATCCTTCAAGCTGCTATGAAACAAAGCTTAAGCAGTTATTTACCACAGCTAAATGAAGCTATTCCTTTTAAATCATTTATAAGTCAAGACTTTAAGGGTGCTATATTTATAGCACATTGTGAAGAAACGGATAGAAAGTCGTTAAAACGTTTAATAAAACCTAAAACAGATATTACTATTTTAATTGGTCCCGAAGGTGATTTTTCTCTTAGTGAAATTGAACAAGCCCTAAACAATAATTTTATTCCCGTAACTTTGGGCGAAACCCGATTACGTACCGAAACAGCCGCTATTGTGGCTTGCCACTCTGTAGCCTTTGTTAATGAATTATAAAATGAAACTAAATCTATTTATTTTATTTTTTCTCTTTTATTTTCTGTCGTTTGCTCAAGAACTGGCTGTTTTAAAATATAAAGGTGGTGGCGACTGGTATAGTAACCCAACAAGTTTACCAAATCTTATAGCCTTTTGCAATAAAAACATTAATACTAAGCTACGCATAAAACCCCAAGAAGTAGAAACGGGAAGTCCTGATATTTTTCAATTTCCTTTGGTGCATATGACAGGGCACGGCAATGTATTCTTTAACGATGATGATGCTGAAAATCTGCGGAATTATTTAACCTCTGGTGGTTTTCTTCATATTGATGACAATTATGGTATGGAACCTTTTTTAGCAAAAGAACTAAAAAAAGTATTCCCTGATAAAGAGCTGGTAGAGCTACCAGCCAATCATGCTATCTTTAATAGTGTTTACAAGTTTCCAGCGGGATTACCCAAAATCCATGAACATGATGGCAAACGCCCACAAGCCTTCGGCATTTTTCATGAAAACAGGTTGGTGCTGCTCTTTACCTATGAAAGCGATTTAGGAAATGGATGGGAAGACCCTGAAGTACATAATGATCCCGCAGAAATTCGAGAAAAAGCATTAAAAATGGGCGCAAATATTGTTAAATATGTTTTTGAAAACTAAAATTATTTTAAATCCTAAATCCTTTGCAGCTTACCCATTATAATACCAAATTTATAAAACGTAACTTCCCCATAATCTTGGTGTGTGACAACGTTAGCAATGCTTCTAATATTGGAAGTCTATTCCGGCTTTCTGATGCCTTTGGAGTTGAAAAAATAATTTTTTGTGGCTTACATGTTCCCTTAGGACGAAAAATAGCAAAAACATCTAGAGCTACAGAAAAAGTAGTAGCACACCATGTTTCAGAACAAACTTTACCAGTTGTAGAACGTTTAAAAAAGGAAGGCTACCATATTATATCGCTTGAAATAACCCATACCAGCATCCCTTTAAATACCTTCACGTTTTCAAAAGAAAACCCCATAGCACTAATTGTTGGTGATGAGAATTTTGGAGTTTCAGAATCCATTTTAAAACTGTCTGATAACATCATCCATATTGAAATGTTTGGAAAGAACAGCAGTATGAATGTAGCTCAAGCTACTAATATAACCCTTTATGAAATGACGAAGCAGCTGTTTTAAACACCAACCAGATTGAAAATAACAGGTCAAATAAAAAATGTGATTTCTCTTTTTCATTCGAAATGATTAGATTTACTTAATAAACCCGCTACCCCTTGAAATCAAAAATCATCACCAACGGCATTTTAAATGCTATAGCCATTGTTCTGGGTATTGCAGTACTCTTGTTTTTTATTTATAAAATCCAATCTGTTATTGGCTACATAGCCATTGCAGTTGTTATTTCTTTAATTGGCCGACCCGTTGTTATGTTTTTAAAACAACGGTTAAAATTTAACAATACCCTAGCTGTGGTTATAACCATACTCATGTTGCTAGGTGTTTTTGTTGGATTAGTAGGGTTGTTTATCCCTCTTGTAATAAAACAAGGCCAAAACCTATCCCTTTTAAATATTAACGAATTAGAGCGAAATGTACAGAATTTGTATGTAGAAATTATTAATTATTTCAATATCCATCAAATAGATTTAGAGCAATCCATAAAAGATTCCAATTTATTATCAAAAATAGATTATGCACTCATTCCCAATTTCTTAAATGCTGTTATAAGTGGTTTGGGAAGTTTTAGTATTGCCTTGTTTTCAGTGTTATTTATTTCGTTTTTCTTTTTAAAAGATAGCCGCTTATTTGAAAATGGTATTTTAATCTTTATACCAAAAACCAAAGAATCGCATGTAAGGAACTCTTCAACAAAAATAAAAAATCTACTCTCTAGGTATTTCGTAGGACTTATTGTTCAAATTCTAATTCTCTTTATCTGGTACACACTTTGGCTGTTGATACTTGGTATTGAAAATGCCATTGTTATTGCTTTTTTATGTGCTTTATTAAACCTTATCCCCTATTTAGGCCCTTTAATTGGGGGTTTTATAATGATTATACTAACCATGACCAGCAATCTTGGAGAATCGTTTAGTGGTATTATTTTACCCAAAACCCTTTGGGTATTTGTTGTATTTATTTCTGGACAATTAATCGATAATTTTGGGAGCCAGCCCATTATTTTTTCAAAAAGTGTAAAATCCCACCCTTTAGAAATATTTTTAGTAATTTTAATTGCAGGTGTTTTATTTGGTGTTATTGGCTTAATAATAGCAATACCAGCATACACAGCCATAAAAGTTATCTTAAAAGAGTTTTTATCTGATAATCAAATCGTGAAAAGATTTACTAAAAATGTATAAAACACCTTGAACAAATCTATTTTAAATACGGAAGTCCAAACGTTTATTAATAAGCATCTAAATTCAGAAATCAACACACTATTATTAAAGGGAACTGCCTTCGATAATGTAGACACGAAAACCATATGTGAACAGATTGAAGCCAAAAAACGTTGTAAAAACAAGTTGCCCACGTGGTTTAATACTCCAAACATCTACTACCCCCATAAGTTAAATATAGAGCAAACCTCTTCTGAAATAACAGCCCAATATAAAGCCGGATTGATTAATGGTGATAACATTATAGATTTAACAGGGGGCTTTGGTGTGGATGGTTTGTATTTTTCAAAACAATTTAAAACCGTAGAGCATTGCGAAATCGATGAAAAATTATCTGAAATCGTTACCCATAACTATGCGCAATTAGACGTTCAAAATATAAAAACCATACAAGGCGATGGCCTTGCATTTTTAAAAAAAGCTTCTAAAACATACCACTGGATCTATCTCGACCCCTCGAGAAGACACGACAGTAAAGGAAAAGTGTTTTTTTTAAACGATTGTTTGCCCAATATCCCCGAGCATTTAGAACTTCTTTTTAAACATTCTAAAAACATTTTGATAAAGACGTCGCCGTTATTGGACCTATCGGTTGGTATTAACGAGCTGAGCCACGTTAAAACCATTCATGTGGTTGCTGTTAATAATGAAGTGAAAGAATTACTGTGGGTATTAGAACTAGGCTTTAACGGCACTATTTCTATTGAATCTGTAAACATCAAAAAAAACGATGTAGAACAATTTGGTTTTTTATATGATAATGAAAACAATTCAGCCCCCAAATACCATACCCCGCTTGCCTATCTTTACGAACCAAATAGTGCTATTTTAAAAGCAGGTGGATTTCAATCTATCACCAACCAAATTCAGGTTTTCAAACTACATAAACATTCGCATTTGTACACCAGTGCAACGCTTTTAGACTTTCCAGGACGACGATTTAAAGTGATTCACAACATACCCTACAATAAGAAAGAGATTAAAAAGCACGCTATAGTTAAGGCTAATATTGCCACCCGAAACTTTCCTGAAACGGTAGAACAAATTCGGAAAAAATTCAATATTAAAGACGGTGGAACCACCTATCTTTTTTTCACGACAGATGCAGATGATCGTAAAAGGATGTTAATTGCATCTAAAGTGGATTAAAGCCACAAACTCCCACTAGTTCTAGTGAGAATTTGTGTTGCCGATATCCAACATCAAGATGATTCGCTTTTCCTCATACAAAAAAAAGGAGCCTACTAGTTATATCAAACTAATATAAAATATTTTAAACTGGCCGCCTCTTGCATATTAACGCAACAATTCAGGATGACTAAGAATTAACTCTATTTTTTTTATAATAACCGTAATTTGGTTCATTTGCACTTCTATATTTCTAAAAAAGATGCTAACATCCCTATTCACCCAGCTTTCAGAAATAACCCGCGCTCCCAAACTAATTCTTAAAACAGCACTTTGAAAATCATTGGTATATTTTACATTTACAGCTTGACCTATATGACATTTTTGAGCAGCAAGCCTAATAATCTCTAAAGGCGAATCTTCAAACTGATCGGAAATATCGGAGTTTAATAATATATAAAGCTTTTTCACATTCTCAAGAGACAGGGCTTTCTTGTTTTTCAGTATGAAAAAAGGAAAAATAGTTCGAATGTTCCGTATACCAAATTCTCCATTATTATAAGTATTCTCCTCGATTCCGTCACGATAAAGCGGTTCTAAAAAAGAGGCTTCTTTTATAGAATCATCAACAAAATTACAAAACATTTCCATCCCCATATTCCTGTAAAGTATAGGTGTTCTGTAATACCTATCCATTTCGCTTATGGCAGCATTCCAGCGCATATAAGACCCGTAGTTAAACCCTTCAGACAACTCGTTGGAACAGCACCACGACGTTGACCAATCAGAATGATTATAATAGTTTGTTAAGCCTACTGGCAAGGTACTTTTTACAGAATCTATTAACTTACTAACCTGTTTAGGCAGAATTAAGGCTCCTGAATACGGAGGTCCAGTAAAGTATTTACTTCCTGTTATGGTAACTATATACCCCTTATTTAAATAATTTTGTATATCTATGGGATCCAATCTAAGTTGTGATGCATCTACAATAATTTGTATCGATAAATTCTCAAGCGCTTCCAAATTTTGTAACATTTTTTCACTTGGAGATTGATAGCCCAGTTTGGATTGATCCATAACATGCAAGACAATATGCCTTTTTAATGCATTTGCTTTCGAAACGGCCGTTAAAACCTCTGTATCTAATTGAGAAGAGGGCTTTAAATCTCCATTTTCATCTCTAAAAGGAACCTTAATTAAATCGACATCCCTAAACCCATCAATTTTATCCCCCTTTGTAACCGGAAAATTAAGAGCTGTGGTATTTTCAAAATGACAGCCTTTTAAAGCCGACGGCACACCACTACCCGTTTCATCAGAAGCTACTAAAACATGTGTAATATCCTTATCGGAAATAATTTGAGTAATGGCTGCTATTTGCAGTGAAGAATCGGTACCGGATGGAGAAAAAATGATTTGACATTCCTCATTAAGTTTAAATATATTTCTAAGATTATTTTTTAATAATTCAGAAAAAGCCATGGTAGCCGCTTTAAAGCCGATTTTTAAACTATCCTTAATTAATATTTTCCTAACCTTATCTGTCTTATCAAACGCAAAATTGGATACACTTGTTGCTGTTGATGATGCAAAGGTAAAAGCATCTGGTCTTGGAAAGGGCCTACAGCCATACTTATTCAATAAATGAATTTCGTCTATATTCAATCTAAGATCCCCACCAGACATGAGCAAATCTTCTGTAGGTTTTGCAAGATTTTCTATAATCGGTCTCCAGGATTCCTTAAAAACAGCATGGCCGGTATTTAATCCATGAAATGCTTGCAAGCCTTCGTATTTAATTAAAGACTCTGTATTTAAAGCTTCTTCATTTTTAATTAAATCCATAAAGAACCCCTCAAGTGTTTCTAATTTTTCTTTATCCTCTTTCAATAGCAATTTGTAAAAGATTCGAGTCACCTCGAGCGCTGCTATATCACATAAAACGGTATCATCCTTTACATTGTCTAATGCCTTATACCAAAGTTGCCATTCTATACCATATCTTAAATAAGTTAAAGCTAAAACAGGTTTATCTAAAATTGAAGTGCCTATAACAATAGATTTATTAGGAACAATTTTAAAAAGATTCGGTTCGCTTTTAGATGTTATAATATTAATATTATTCATCTTAGGCACTGTGTTAAATCTTTTTAATACCCTAACCAGATCATTCACATTTTCTTTCTCGAATAAAGCCGATCTCTTATATTGATTTTCAATAAGTATATTATTTGTCATAAATTATTATTTATATGCGTGGCAAATTTAAGTTTTTTAATAGAGTTATCCCTATAATCTTATAAGCACCCTGTTTATGTTTATTTTTTTATGCTTTTTAAAGCGTGATACTTCTAAAAATGAAATTTCGTTTTGCTTATATAACAGTTGTCCCGTTCCATTTTTTAGTGTTAAAAACACTCTTCATTATTATAATTTGGTTTTTACATAACTTCGTAATCATTTGTTTTAATACCATTACACATCAGCATCCTTTCTGAATTGTTTTATAAAATAACTTTTTAAAAATTCAAGATTATTCCTGTTTTTAAAGATTCGGTTTGAAAAGCCTCATAAAAAGCAACAAGAGCTGGGAAAGCAGTACAATGTGAAGGATACACTTTTGTGATGCTTTTCTTTCTTATAAAATCTATAGTACGTTTCGTTTGTTCGTTATTTTCCTTTAAATGAAACCCACCAAGCACGGCCTTAACACGGGTTACCCCTGTTACTTTAATGGCATATTCCATAATATTACAAATACCTGAATGCGAGCATCCGGATACCACTATGAGGGCATTATTATCGATAATGACTAATGCCGAATCATCAATTACATAATCGGGTTGGCCTAATGCATCTGTAAAAGGAGTAGTTTGAGCCTCGAAATCATTTAATTTTGGTATTTGCCCCAGAAAAACCATAGTGTCAGAAATATAATAAGGGGTATCTTTAAGGATCAAATCGAATTTTTGTTCCATTTCATTCTTACTAAGCTTTAACCCCAGATTAGCATGGTGTTTCGTTCCGAATCGCTTGATAAAGCTCCCTGGGTGAGTTATTAATGTTTTATCTTTAAGATACCTTAAGCCATCACCATGGTCCCAGTGGCCATGGCTAAGAACAATTGCATCGACCTTACTGCGAATATCTATACCAAGCGTTTTGGCATTTTTAATAAAAACATCGGTATGTCCCGCATCGAACAAAACAGTCTTCCCTTCATGTTCAATTAAATAAGATACACCATGTTCTGCAAGACATTTAGATCCTGCACAATTCTCAGTGAGCACCGTTAATGTCATGCGATAGATTTAAGTTTGTTTTTAAAAATATTTTCAATAAAACCAGGAGAAGTCTTTGGTAAGCGCGATTTACTATCTGCAAAAACAACCGTAGATTTTGCTTTGGTTAAAAGTATATTTTGCTCGTTTTTAATCTCAAATTCGAAACTCAAGCGTACTTTTGGCACCTCCTTAACGGTTGTGGTTATCATAATAAGCTCATCATAAAAAGCGGGCTTCTTGTAGATGATCTCAAATGAAATTACGGGTAAAAGGATATGGATTTTCTCGAGTTCGATTTCATCCAATCCCAACTTCCGTAAAAACTCATTACGAGCTTGATGACAATAGGTAACATAATTGGCATGATACACATAGCCCATTTGGTCGACCTCGCCATAACGAGGCCTTAATTTAAATGTATCGCTTATCATAAGCCTGTTTTTATAATTTCTTTATCGTTAATAAGGTGGCCCATACGGGTTTCCTTTGTGCTTAAATAGTGTTTATTAAACGGGTTGGGAGCAATAATTAAGGAGACACGCTTAACCACCTTTATACCGTTTTTTTCTAAGCCTAAAATTTTATCAGGGTTATTAGTAAGTAATTCAATTTTATTTACACCTAAGGCATTAAGTATGTTTGCCCCTACTTGATAATCTCTATTATCTGGAAGAAACCCCAGATGCACATTGGCTTCTATGGTATCCATCCCTTGTTCTTGTAATTTATAAGCTTTTATTTTATTCATAAGACCGATCCCCCTGCCCTCTTGCTGCAAATAGACGATTAGTCCATGTCCCTTTGTCTCAATTAAAGACATGGCTTGAATTAACTGGTCGCCGCAATCGCATTTTAAGGAACCAAACAAATCTCCAGTAGCACAAGCAGAATGTATTCGAGTTAGAGTATTGGTTTGAGATGAGAGGTCTCCTTTAATTAATGCCATATGTTCAATGCCACTTTGTTCTTCTTGAAATGGAATTATATCAAAATGGCCATATTTGGTTGGGAGCTTAACGCTTTCACCTTGTATAATAGGTATATCTTTAATGGTCATGACTCTAAAATTTTATGTTCTAATAAAAAATTCTTTGCAAAACTCCCTTTTAAAGTTTCTAAAAAAAATAAGCTATACAAAAACGAGTTATCCAATAGTTTTTTTTTATCCATAGCCTACACATTATCAGATATTTCACTTTCAATAAACCTTAAAACAGTGTCCGCAGCATCGCCAGAACATCCACGTACAACATGAATACCAGCATGCTTTAGTTTACCAAGGGCTTTATTACCAATTTCTCCTGATAACATATAAGTTACCCCGTTAGTGGCCAAACGATTGAAAAGCTTGGATTTCGCATCGCACCCTTGCACTGATTCTAATAATTGCAAATCTAAAATGACATTAGAATTTGAAAACGTATAGATTTCATAAAATTTACAATGTCCAAAATGCATTTCTATTTGATTGTTTCTTGTTATGGGTACGGCTATCTTTTTCATGACCTTAAATGTTTTTACTTTCTTTTTCAGAAGGAGACTACATGGGGTGTTTAAATTTAATAGAATTACCCGTTACGCAATTCTATCCATTCAGATTAAGCAGTTCAACAGTATCATCTGCAGGACAATCTTTGCATGCTTTTTTATTTTCAATACCACTAATAAGCTGAAAACATCTTTTACATTTATACCAATCTTCATCAAATTCAAAATCTCCACCCTTAATAACTATAGATTTACCTTCTACAAAAGCTTGTGCTATTTTTTTTAACGCACTATTGTAGATTCTAGTAAGCGTAGGCCGTGATACTTCCATACGATCTGCGGCTAAATCTTGTGGAAGATCATCATAGATAACCAGTTTAAGCGTCTCATATTCGTCATATTGCATCATGATTTGCTCTGTATCACAAAAAGCAATTCCAAAAGGTTTAAAACCATGCATTTTTGGGGGATGATCAACTTTTCTCTTTTTTTTGGGACGTGGCATTTATCTTGTTTTATAATACAAATGTAATGAACTTGCGTTCATAATGAAATATAATTACAATTTATTTTCAGTATTTTTTAAAAATAAAATGGTCGTAAGGATGAGATCAACATTTTATATACACCCTAAATAACGCTAAGTGTTTAGTATATGTTAGAAGTATTTTAAATACTAGAGAAGCTTTTATTAAGGATGTTTTAAAATAAAGTAGTTGATAAGCAAAACATTATATAAAACAAAAAAGCCTCACTATTTCTAGTGAAGCTTTAAGTGAGCCCTGAAGGATTCGAACCTTCGACCGCCTCCTTAGAAGGGAGGTGCTCTATCCAGCTGAGCTAAGAGCCCGTAGATTTAATGTTTCTACGAAAACAATGTCGGGGTGGCAGGATTCGAACCTGCGACCTCCGCGTCCCAAACGCGGCGCGATAACCGGGCTACGCTACACCCCGATTGGTTATCTAATTGCGGAGAGACAGGGACTCGAACCCTGGCGACAGTTACCCGTCGACAGATTAGCAATCTGCTCCATTACCACTCTGGCACCTCTCCTATTTTTGATATGAACGTTGCAATAAAATTGCGGTTGCAAATGTACTTTATAAGAACGTATAAAGCAAGTATTTTAATGAAATTATTAAAAAATTATTCTGGATACTCAATTCTTAAATGGTATATGTTTGCTAGCTTGTGCTTTAGCACTTTTTTAATAGATTGTATTTCTTTAAAAGTAATGTTGGCATTTAAAAATTGATCCTCATCAATTTGTTTATTTATAACATTTTCTACAAAAACATCAATTTTAGATGAAGTTGGGTTTTTTAAACTTTTGGAAGCCGCCTCTACACTATCGCACATCATTAAAATAGCTGTTTCCTTACTAAATGGTTTTGGTCCCGGATAACTAAAATCTGCCTTATCCGCTTCTGGTTCATTTTCTTTTTCTTGCATATAAAAATAATACACCGCACTAGTCCCATGATGGGTTCTAATAAAATCAATCACCCTATCGGGAAGGTTGTTCTTTTTTGCAATCTCAATACCATTAATAACGTGATCTATGATAATTCTAGCGCTTTCCTTTGGAGACAATTCATCATGCGGATTAATCCCTGTAGATTGATTTTCTATAAAGTAAGTAGGACTTTTCATTTTTCCTATATCATGATATAAAGCCCCCACTCGCACCAGCATGGCATTAGCACCTATTTCGTTCGCAGAAGCCTCTGCAAGATTGGCAACGTTTAAAGAATGGTGAAAAGTGCCGGGCGCTTTGTTTGAAAGCTCTTTTAGTAGTTTTGAATTGGTGTCGGACAATTCCAAAAGTGATACATCAGAAACGAGTCCAAATAATTTCTCATAAACATATATTAAAGGCTGGACAAACAGCGTTGCCAGTCCGCATAAAATAAACAATCCAAATGTTTGCCATTTAATGGTTTCAACACTGCCCTCGTGAATTACAAAAAAAGCAAAATAGGCAATAATATAAATTAACGTAATCTGCCCTACAGATATAAAAAGATTGGCACGCTTGTAAAGTTCTGAAACCGTTAAAATAGTTACAATTCCCGCAATAATCTGTAAAAACATATATTCGTAACTATTAGGAACAATAGATCCCAACAACAGCACCGTGATAACATGTGCAAAAAGACCTAGCCTAGCATCAAAAAACGCTTTAAACACAAGAGGTAAGATACATATGGGAACAACATAAATATATTTTGAATTGTAATTAATGACCAAGGTGGTCAATAAAACCATCAAAAAAATATTAAAAAATATAAAGGTCACTTTCGTATTGTTTTCAAATACTTCTTTTCTGTTTTTCTTTAAAAAAAGCAGCATCATCAAGAGCGCCAAGGACACCAACAAGGTGTAGGCAAAAATAATCCAGTTATAGTTGGACTCATTCCATACCTGTGACTCGTATTCAGATTGTAGAGATTTTAATATTTGAAATTTATCACCTTCAATAATTTCACCCTTCGAAATAATAAGCGTTTCTTTTGCAATACTTCCTCGTGTATATGAGATTTTATTAAGTTCCTCTTGTAGAACTTTTTCAGTAAACGATTTGTCATAAATTAAGTTAGGCTCTATAAGATCAAAGAACAAGGAGATAAAGTCTGTTTTAAACCCATTTAAATTGTTCTCAAAAAGTATTTTCTCAATAGTAGGTGAGATTTTATCTTGAAGCACTAAATTAGAAAATGTGGTTTTATGTTTTTCTACGCGCCCTTCTAATATTACGACCGTTTTTTTCTCTGAAAAGCTATAATCCTCATTTAAAATACCATATTTAAAAAGTTTAGAGATAACTTGATTACCAACTTTAAAAAGTTTTTCTTTTTTAAATTTACCAATAGAATCTGAAAACACCTCATAAAAAACTTCTGAATACCTCTCCTTCAAACTATTTACAACAATCGTATCTAAATCAAAATACAAAGTGGCATTATCTGTAATCGTACGCTTTTCCGTAGCAATCTCTTCTTCAGATTTTTTAATAGCAAAATCAAAGGGAGCATATAAATTTTCAGATTGCCAAGGTTTACCTTTTTCAAAACTATACTTAAACTTTCCACTTTTAGGAAACAAATACACGATTAAAAAAGTTGTTAAAATAAAGAGCAACCCCTTATATATTAAGGAATGGTTCCGGTATAGTTTGTTTATAAAATCATCCATGTATCGATCACATTTGCTTCTGAGGATTTATTTCTCTTAAAAAATAAGTTTAGCAGCTCTCATTTTTAGTCAATGATTTACTTCTAACAATTTCCATTTTTCAAATGTAATAAATTTATAAGGCTTATAGTTTTTTTTTCATAATACATCAAAGCTTATAATTTCTATCAAAAAATGATTATTTTCGCTTCTAGTCAATTAAATCTCTATCCATGCACAAAGAAGTCGTTATTGTATCTGCAGCAAGAACTCCAATAGGAAGTTTCATGGGAGCATTATCTACTATCCCTGCTCCAAAACTTGGTGCTATTGCCATTCAAGCTGCTTTAGAAAAAATAGATTTAAAACCAGAGCTTGTAGAGGAGGTTATCATGGGCAATGTAGTGCAAGCTGGCGAAGGTCAAGCGCCAGCAAGACAAGCTGCTTTATTTGCAGGGATCCCTAACCATGTACCATGTACAACCGTTAATAAAGTGTGTGCCTCAGGAATGAAAGCCATTATGCAAGCGGCTCAAGCCATCGCATTAGGAGATATTGAGGTTGCGGTTGCTGGTGGTATGGAAAACATGAGTTTAATTCCCCATTATATGTATGCTAGAACCGCCACTAAATTTGGCCCTTCCACTATAATCGATGGAATGCAAAAAGATGGATTAATAGATGCGTATGACCAAAACGCTATGGGGGTTTGTGCCGATTTATGTGCTAATGAATATCAATTTACTCGTGAGGAACAAGACGCGTATGCTATACAATCCTATAAACGATCTGCAGCAGCCTGGGAGGCTGGAAAATTTAATAATGAGATAGCCCCTGTTAAAGTACCTCAACGTCGTGGAGAGCCTGTAATAGTTGTTAAGGACGAAGAGTTTACCCATGTTAGTATGACTAAAATATCTGAACTGCGTCCAGCATTCTCAAAAGACGGCACTGTAACTGCCGCAAACGCTTCTACTATAAATGATGGTGCGGCAGCTTTGGTGTTAATGAGTAAAGAAAAAGCTGAAGCATTAGGACTAACGCCATTAGCAACGATAAAAGGCTATGCCGATGCTGCACAGGATCCTAAATGGTTTACTACCGCTCCAGCTAAAGCTTTACCTATAGCATTGGCCAAAGCTAAAATTTCTATAGACGATGTGGAATATTTTGAATTAAATGAAGCCTTTGCCGTTGTTGGCTTGGCGAACATTAAGTTACTAGGCCTAGATAATAACCGTGTAAACGTAAATGGCGGCGCCGTATCCTTAGGACATCCTTTAGGCTGTTCGGGTGCTAGAATTTTAGTAACCCTTCTGAATGTATTGGAACAGCACCATGCAAAAATTGGTGCTGCTGCTATCTGCAATGGAGGCGGAGGCGCTTCTGCTTTAATTATTGAACGCCACTAAATATTAAATAGTTCTATCGTGTTTGTAATTATTATGAAATATTTTTTAAAATCTGTATTTAACCGTATCAAATGGTGTTCAAAACGTGAGCAACACCTAAATAATTAATAGCAATATATTGAACCTGTATGCAATACGGAATATGTAATTTAAGCATTGCGCCTTTAAGATTTGAAGCTTCGGATGCTAGCGAATTGGTTTCGCAACTTCTATATGGCGATCACTTTAAAGTATTAGAGCAACGAAAATCTTGGAGTAAAATACGGCTTGCCTATGATAAATATGAAGGCTGGATTGACAATAAACAATACTTAGAAATCACTGAGGAACAATATACCGGCTTACAGCTTGCAGCCCCAAAGCTTTCGTTAGATTTAGTGGAGTTTATTGAAGATGAGAGGGGGCAGCTCTACCCTATCTTACTAGGGTCTTCCTTAAACGGGCTATCCCTATTAAACCATTCACATGATAGCCCTTTTACACAAGGTGAACAGCCTAAAAAAAACTTGATCCCAACCGCCTATTCATATTTAAATTCACCATATCTGTGGGGAGGAAAAACACCTTTTGGCATCGATTGTTCCGGATTCACACAAATGGTTTATAAATTAAATGGATTTAAGTTGTTGCGGGATGCTTCACAGCAAGCTACCCAAGGTGAAGCTTTAAGTTTTATTGAAGAAAGTGAGCCTGGAGATTTAGCTTTTTTTGATAATAATGAAGGGGTTATTACCCATGTAGGAATTATTATGGAGGATAACTACATTATACATGCCCATGGCAAAGTAAGAGTGGACCGCTTAGACCATTCGGGCATATACAATGTGGACAAAAACATGCACACGCACAAACTTCGTGTCATTAAAAAAATAGTATAAAAAAAGCCGCTATTTGCGGCTTTTTTATTTATAAATTAAAATACAACTAAAGGCACTTTATTCAAGGGCTTCTACTTTAGCTTTCATATCTTTATAATTATCGGTCTCACCTAATATGCTATAAATGTTCATTAAGGTTTTTGCAGCATCGATATTTTCAGGATTGATTTCAAGCGCTTTCGTTAAATATGGCAACGCATCTCTATAAAGTTGTTGGCGTGCTTCTTTTAACTCATCGTAACGTAGATTATCCTTTTTAGAATTACCCAAACCATTCATTTCTTTCACATACACTTCCTCTTCTCCTAATATTAAAGCTGCCAAGTTTATATAAGCGTTAACATATTTCGGATCCAATTCTACAGCTTTCTTGTAATATTTTTTAGCAGAATCAATATCTCCAGATTCTGATGCAATAACCCCAAGGTTATATTGCAACTCTGGATTCGCTGGATCTTTTTTAGTCGCTTCTTCAATTAAAGCTCTAAAACCTTCTCTATTGCCAAGTTTAAGCTGTAAGTCTGCTTCAACCAATAATAAGTTCAAGTCGTCTGGATTTTCTTTTCGTGCTTCCTTCAAAGCCGTTATGGCTTTCTCATCATCGCCATTGGACTTATAAATTAAAGCGATGTTTTTTACAATTTCAGCTTTTTTAGACTCCGAAACCTTCTGAGTAGGATTGACGTGGGTCTTTGCCTTAACTGAAAGATCCCGCATTTCTTTACTTTGAAAAACCTCTTGCTCTTTGGTTTCACTGTTAACAGCTAAGTATTGCTTTTCAACACCTGTATAACCTAAATCTTTAAGTTCTTCATATAAAACTAAAGCCCGGTTATAATCTGGGACACTAATCGCCGTACTTGCAGCATAGTATAAGTAAGTGGTATCTTTAGGAGATAATCGATATATTTTCTCAAAGTAATCAGAACTTCCTACATAATCTTTACTCTCATAAGCTTTATTACCGCGCTCTAATAATTTATTTATCATATCGCGTTTTAAATCTTTCACTTCTTGCCCATAACCCGCTTTAACGTTATTAAGACTTTCCAAAGCCTTATCAAAATCGGCATTGGAGCCTGCCCCATTCGCATATAATGCTTGTCCAAAAAGATAATAGTACTGAGCCTCCTGCTTACCATCCATTTCGGACATTGCTGATTTAGCCTGATTTAAAGCTGCTTTTGCTTCAGCATAATTGTTTCCTTTAATTGCTTTTTCAGCAGTTCTCAATTCCTTTTTTTGTGCGAAGGAAAATACACATGCTGAAAACGCTAAAGTTATAATAACTCGATTTTTCATATTCTTAATATTTAATTTAATTGTCATTACTTGTTTCGTCTTGGGAATTATCAAGAGTTGTGCCATCTTCTAATCTGTCTAATTCATCATCACCCTCCAGAATATCCATAACCTCTTCTTCCTCATGCATAACTTTAGCCACTGCTGCTATAGAGTCCCCGTTTTTAAGGTTTATAAGCTTCACACCCTGTGTAGCTCTTCCCATAACCCTTAGGTCTTTCACACCCAATCTTATGGCTATACCCGATTTATTGATAATCATTAGATCATCCGTATCCGATACACTTTTTATAGCGACCAATTTTCCGGTTTTTTCGGTTATAGAAATAGTTTTCACACCTTTTCCACCACGGTTTGTTATTCTATAAACAGGTTCTCCATCTTCGGGATCATCGATATAAGTACGTTTACCATACCCATTTTCCGAAACAACCAACACCGATTCTTCTTGCGGATTTTCAATAG
The DNA here is from genome assembly GCF_042427585.1 of Mariniflexile ostreae. Lineage (NCBI taxonomy): Bacteria > Pseudomonadati > Bacteroidota > Flavobacteriia > Flavobacteriales > Flavobacteriaceae > Mariniflexile > Mariniflexile ostreae. The sequence goes on from NZ_JBHMFC010000008.1 coordinate 94,890, forward strand.
TTATCATGCCAATAACTTCATCAGTATCGTTATCCAGCCTAATGCCGCGAACACCGGAAGCACTACGCCCCATAGGACGGGTTTTTGCTTCTTCAAAACGGATGGCTTTACCAGATTTTAAAGCTAACATGACTTGGCTTTCTCCCGTTGTTAATCTCGCTTCCAGTAAAATATCATCCTCTTTTATAGTAATGGCATTAATACCGTTTGTTCTTGGTCTCGAGTACTGCTCTAAAGAAGTTTTCTTAACTTGACCATTTTTAGTAGCCATAATGACATAATGGCTATTAATGTAATCTTCATCCTTTAAATCTTTTGTACAAATAAATGCTTTCACATTATCATCTTGCTCAATGTTTATTAGATTCTGAATGGCTCTACCCTTAGAGGTTTTACTGCCTTCTGGAATTTCGTAAACACGCATCCAGAAACATTTTCCCTTTTGAGTGAAGAACAACATATATTGATGATTTGTACCTACAAATAAATGTTCTAAGAAATCTTCATTACGTGTGGTAGACGCTTTTTGCCCTACACCACCTCTGTTTTGTGTTTTGTATTCATTTAAAGACGTGCGTTTAATATAACCTGCATGAGAAATGGTAATAACCACTTGCTCATCGGGTATCATATCTTCAATACTAAGATCACCTCCTGCATATTCAATCACAGAACGACGCTCATCACCGTATTTATCTTTAACCACAAGCAATTCGTCTTTAATGATTTCCATACGCCGCTCTTTATTGGCCAAGATATCTTTTAAATCTTCTATGGTTTTCATTAACTCTTCGTATTCAGCCCTTAGCTTATCCTGTTCTAAACCAGTAAGTTGACGCAGACGCATCTCTACAATGGCTTTTGCTTGAATTTCTGAAAGCTCAAAACGTGCAATTAATTTTTCACGAGCTTCATCCGCATTCGAAGATCCCCGTATTAAAGCGATAACCTCATCAATATTGTCGGAAGCTATAATCAAGCCTTCCAATATATGGGCACGCTCTTCAGCTTTACGCAATTCGTAAGTCGTTCTTCTTACCACGACATCATGTCGGTGTTCCACAAAGTATTGAATCATATCTTTCAGATTCAGCAATTGCGGACGGCCTTTTACTAAGGCAATGTTATTGACACTAAAAGAAGACTGCAATGCAGTAAACTTATAAAGTTTATTCAAAACAATATTAGGTACAGCATCACGTTTTAAAACATATACGATACGCATACCATTTCTATCGGACTCGTCACGAATGGTGGCAATACCATCCATTTTCTTTTCGTTTACCAAATCAGCAGTCTTTTTTATCATCTCTGCTTTATTGACTTGATACGGTATTTCTGTTACGATAATACACTCCCGCCCTTGAACCTCTTCTATAATGGCTTTCGCACGCATTACTACACGTCCGCGCCCCGTTAAAAAAGCTTCTTTCACACCATCATAGCCATAAATAATTCCTCCCGTAGGGAAATCTGGCGCTTTAACGTGTTTTATAAGTTCCTCTATTTCTATATCATGGTTTTCAATATAAGCAACTATACCATCTACAACTTCACTTAAGTTATGAGGCGGCATATTAGTAGCCATACCAACAGCAATACCTGAAGCTCCATTTACCAATAGTCCCGGAATACGAGTTGGCAACACCTTAGGCTCATGCAATGTATCATCAAAGTTAAGCTGAAGATCTACAGTTTCTTTATCAATATCCGCAAGCATGTCTTCAGATATTTTTCGCATACGGGCTTCTGTATAACGCATGGCCGCCGGGCTATCACCATCGATAGACCCAAAGTTACCCTGCCCATCTACCAGCATGTAACGCAAGCTCCACTCTTGGGCCATACGTACCATCGCATCGTATACGGATGTATCACCATGAGGGTGGTACTTACCTAAAACCTCTCCAACAATTCTCGCTGATTTTTTATGTGCGGTATTTGATCTAATCCCTAATTCATGCATACCGAAAAGCACACGGCGGTGCACCGGTTTCAAACCATCTCTTACATCTGGCAAAGCACGTGACACAATGACCGACATTGAATAATCAATGTAAGCCGATTTCATTTCATCTTCAATGTTAATAGGGATGAGTTTTTCTCCTTCTGTCATAAATAAATTATTAAGATGTTTTTTAAAATTTCAAAACGTGCTAAGTTAACCATTTCCACAGTCATAGTAGGGTTTTTACTAAGCTTTTTTCGTGTTTTTTATTAACAATTTAATCCTGTTTTTTCGTTAATAAGTTAAAGGTCTAAAATTTTGATTTTATAAAGTTTTTTTCGTCAATTAGCAACTTACTTACATTTTAAGGTATAGTTTTTGCCATTAGTAAAATGTTTTAGTATTTTTAATGCAGAAAGGAAACTTAATTATGGACGATAATTTTTCACCCAGAGTAAAAGATGTTATTGCATACAGCAAAGAAGAAGCGATGCGTTTAGGCCACGACTTTATAGGTACCGAACATTTAATGCTCGGCCTACTTCGAGATGGCAACGGCAAAGCAATCAATATACTGAATGCTTTAGACATTGATTTAAATCATTTAAGACGAAAAGTAGAAATATTGAGCCCCGCCAACCCAAATATACCTGTAATTTCAAATCAAAAAAAGAACTTACATTTAACTAGGCAAGCAGAGCGTGCTTTAAAAACCACATTTTTAGAAGCGAAGCTATTTCAAAGTAATTCTATAAATACCGCACATTTACTGTTGTGTATTTTAAGAAATGAAAACGACCCCACTACCAAGCTTCTAAATAAACTTAAAGTGGATTACGACAATGTTAAAGAACAATTCAAACTCATGATTACAAACGACAACGACTACATAGAACCAAAGGCCCAGTCTTTTCAAGATGATGACACTTCGCCAGAGGATTCCTCCAAAGACAACCTTTTTAGCACTCCAACAGGGAAAACTAACAAAAAATCTAAAACACCTGTTCTAGATAACTTTGGACGCGACCTAACGGCCATGGCCGAGGAAGGAAAACTAGATCCAGTGGTAGGGCGCGAAAAAGAAATTGAACGGGTTTCGCAAATTTTAAGCAGAAGAAAGAAAAATAACCCGTTACTTATTGGTGAACCTGGTGTTGGTAAATCTGCAATTGCCGAAGGTTTAGCCCTGAGAATAACAAAACGAAAAGTATCCCGTATCCTTTTTAACAAACGCGTGGTGACTTTAGATTTGGCAAGCTTGGTGGCTGGCACAAAATATCGTGGCCAATTTGAAGAACGGATGAAAGCCGTCATGAACGAACTTGAAAAAAATGACGATGTCATCCTCTTTATAGACGAAATCCACACTATTGTTGGGGCTGGCGGCGCTACAGGAAGCTTAGATGCTTCCAATATGTTCAAGCCTGCTTTAGCACGTGGTGAAATTCAATGTATTGGCGCCACCACTTTAGATGAATACAGACAGTATATAGAAAAAGATGGTGCTTTAGAGCGTCGTTTCCAAAAAGTCATTATAGAGCCTACAACGGTTGAAGAAACCATTGAAATCCTTAACAACATTAAAGGGAAATATGAGGAGCACCATAATGTGGATTATACTCCAGAAGCGATTGAAGCTTGTGTAAGGTTAACCAATCGCTACATGACAGAGCGTTTTTTACCAGACAAAGCCATTGATGCTTTGGATGAAGCAGGATCTCGTGTCCATATAACCAATATCGAAGTTCCTAAGCAAATAATTGAACTGGAAAATCAATTGGAGGCGATTAAAGAAACCAAAAATGCGGTTGTAAAAAAGCAAAAATATGAAGAGGCCGCAAAGCTTAGGGACGACGAGAAGCGTCTTGAAAAAGAATTGGCCATTGCTCAAGAAAAATGGGAAGAAGACACCAAACAAAATCGTGAAATTGTAACGGAAGACAATGTTGCAGATGTGGTATCTATGATTACCGGCATCCCTGTTAACAGAATCGCCCAAACAGAAATTAACAAACTAGCATTATTGCCAGAATTGATTAGAGGCAAAGTTATTGGCCAAGACGAGGCTGTTGCAAAGGTCGTAAAGGCCATACAGCGTAATCGTGCAGGACTTAAAGACCCCAATAAGCCCATTGGCTCATTTATATTTTTAGGGCAAACAGGCGTAGGGAAAACACAGTTGGCCAAAGTACTGTCTAAAGAATTATTTGACAATGATGATGCACTGATTAGAATCGACATGAGCGAATATATGGAGAAGTTCGCAATCTCTAGATTAGTGGGTGCACCTCCAGGCTACGTCGGTTACGAAGAAGGTGGGCAATTAACAGAAAAAGTAAGACGAAAACCTTATGCAGTCATTCTTTTAGATGAAATAGAGAAAGCACATCCAGATGTATTCAATATGCTGCTACAAGTATTAGACGATGGTTTTCTAACAGATAGCCTAGGCAGAAAAATTGATTTCAGAAACACGATTATCATCATGACCTCTAATATTGGAGCTAGAAAATTAAAAGATTTTGGATCTGGTATCGGTTTTGGCACCGCTTCTCAAAAAGCACAGGAAGACGCTAATGCTAGAAGTGTAATTGAAAATGCATTGAAAAAATCTTTTGCCCCAGAATTTTTAAATAGAATTGATGATGTTGTGGTATTCAATCCTTTAGAAAAAGAACATATCAGTAAAATTATCGATATAGAGCTTAATAAGCTACTTATTAGAATTAAAGATTTAGGCTATACTTTAAAATTAAGCGACCCAGCTAAGGCCTATATTGCCGAAAAAGGCTTTGATAAGCAGTATGGTGCAAGACCACTAAAAAGAGCTATTCAAAAATATATTGAAGACACTTTAGCGGAAGAAATTGTGGCATCACATGTAGATGAAGGCGATGAAATCCTTATCGATTTGGATGACAAAACAAACGAATTGAATGTGGAAATCAAAAAAGCCGAAAAATCAACAGAATCTTAAAAATAGTATTACCTAACAATTCAAGAACCCAGAAAAAATTTCTGGGTTTTTTTATATCCTTTTTTTAAATCGGCACACTATATGTATTCTTAATTTCTCCCATTACAAAAGTACTGTGCGCACTCCCTATATTTTGAATTCGCCCTAAACGATCTAAAACAAAATTTTGGTATTCTTTCATGTCTTTCACCAATATCTTCAAAAAAAAATCATAATCCCCAGAAATATTATAGCACTCTACCACTTCATTTAAAGCTAAAATATCCTTAACTACTTGATCCCCTATTTCTCGCGTATGTTCCTTTAGGGTAATGTTACAAAATATCATCAACCCCTTATTTAATTTTTCAGCATCCAAAACCGCTACATAACGCTTGATATACCCTCCTTTTTCCAACTTTTTTACCCGTTCAAAAACCGGTGTTGTAGATAAGTTTACTTTGGCGGCCAACTCTTTAGTCTTCAAGCTCGAATTGGCTTGTAAAAGTTTCAAAATTCGAATGTCGATGGCATCTAAAGTTGATGTAGAATTATTTTCTATAAAACCCATAATTTACGCTTATCAATAGTTTATAAATCTCTTATTAACAGCAAAAATAGTCTATTAACCTAAAAAAACAGCCTTATTATTTTATTTTATTCTTTAAACATAACTTTGCTTAGACATTAAAACTACTTAAAATTATGAAAACTACCGTTTTAGGATATCCACGGATTGGAAGCCAACGTGAATTAAAAAAAGCTTGTGAAGCCTTTTGGTCTGGAAAATCTAGTGAAGAGGCGCTATTACAGATAGGAACCGAATTAAAGAAAAAGAATTGGTTACAACAACAACAATTAGGTATTGATTTAATACCGTCTAATGATTTTTCGTTTTACGACCAAGTTCTGGATGCCTGTTTAACCTTTGGGTGTATTCCAAATCGTTATAAAAACATAGACAAAAGTAACGTTCTGGAACTGTATTTTGCTATGGCACGCGGACTTCAAAAGGAAAATATTGACGTAACCGCTATGGAAATGACCAAGTGGTTTGATACCAATTATCATTATATAGTGCCAGAATTTGAAAAAGAACAAACTTTTGAATTCTTTTCGAAAAAAATAATCAATGAATATAAAGAAGCTCTTGAGTTAGGCATAAAGACCAAGCCTGTATTAATTGGCCCTGTAACCTTTCTTCTTTTAGGAAAAGAAAAGGAAGCCGGTTTCCATAGGATAGATTTATTAGAGAAACTTTTACCCGTATATTTTGAAGTCTTATCGGCATTAACCGATTTAGGGGTTACGTATGTACAATTTGATGAACCTTGCCTAGCCCTTAACCTGTCTGAAAAAGAACAACAGGCAATAAAAATTACTTATGAAAAAATAAATGCGGAATTCCCTAAACTAAAAGTATATCTTGCCAATTACTTTGATTGTTATGGAGACAATCTAGATATCGCACTTCAACTACCAGTAGACACCCTACACCTTGACTTAGTAAGATGTACTTCCCAATTAGATGACATTTTAGAATCTAAGCATTTTAACCCTAAAACAAAACTTTCTTTAGGTGTTGTAGACGGCAGGAACATTTGGAAGAACGATTTTGAAGCCTCTCTAAAACTCATAGAAAAAGCTTCTAAAAAAATAGCATCAGAAAATTTATGGATAGCCACATCCTGCTCGTTGTTACACACGCCTTACGATTTGGATTTAGAATCCACTTTAAAACCGGAAATAAAACAATGGTTGGCTTTTGCTAAACAAAAACTTGAGGAAGTTGTTACGCTTAGAAATCTGTTATCTGATGAAAGTGATGCCTATTTATCTCTTTTTGAAGAAAACAAACTAGCCAATCTTACAAGAAAAAATTCTAGTTTAATACATAATGAAAACGTTAAAGAACGTATTCTAAACCTAAAACCTTCAGATTCGCACCGCGACAATCCGTTTTCTATACGTCAGGCCCAACAAAAACAAACCCTTAACCTACCTTTATTCCCCACTACAACTATTGGGTCTTTCCCACAAACTAAAGAAGTGAGAAGCTGGCGGTTAAAACACAAAAAAGGACTTATAAGCCAAGAAGAATATGATAGTTTAATTGCTAAGGAAATTGAAGATTCTATACGTTTCCAAGAAAAAATTGGGCTAGATGTATTGGTTCATGGTGAGTTTGAACGTAACGACATGGTAGAATACTTTGGTGAAAAACTAAATGGATTTGCCTTTAGCAACTTTGGTTGGGTACAAAGTTACGGCAGCCGATGCGTTAAGCCTCCTATTTTATTTGGTGATGTGTCTCGTGAAAAGCCTATGACTGTTAAATGGTCCGAATACGCACAGTCTTTAACAAAAACTCCAGTAAAAGGGATGTTAACAGGGCCGGTTACCATTTTACAATGGTCTTTTGTTAGAAACGACCAGCCCAGATCGACTACTTGTAATCAAATAGCTTTAGCCATAAGAGACGAAGTCATCGACCTGGAACAACATGGTTTAAAAGTGATTCAAATAGACGAACCAGCCATTCGTGAAGGCTTACCATTAAGAAAAGAAAATTGGAACGCATATCTGGATTGGGCCATAAAAGCTTTTAGAATTTCGGCTAGTGGTGTTACTGACGATACCCAGATACACACCCATATGTGTTATTCTGAATTTAACGATATTATGAGCAGTATTGCCGCTATGGATGCTGATGTGATTACCATAGAAACCTCGCGATCTAACATGGAACTATTAGATGCTTTTGTAACCTTTAAGTATCCTAATGAAATTGGTCCGGGCGTGTATGACATCCATTCGCCAAGAGTGCCATCCTTAACCGAGATTGAAGACCTGTTAATAAAGGCTAAAAATGTTTTGCCCAAAGAACATATATGGGTTAATCCAGATTGTGGCTTAAAAACCCGAGCATGGCCAGAAACAAAAGAAGCTTTAAGAAATCTTGTAAAGGCTGCTGAAAATTTAAGAAAAAGAGAATTGGAATTAGTTTAGTTTATTTATTTATTTATTTGAAGTTTAAAAGTCTGGAACCTGATGTGAGAAATCAGGATTCAGACTTTTTTATTTTCCTTAGGTACCCTAAAGAGCAAAATAATACCAAACAAAAAGAATACGAATAGAAACAAAATAGCATGGCGCATGCTACCTGTAATCTGATCAATAGTTCCATAAATAATCATACCTATAACTATTCCTATTTTTTCTGCCACATCATAAAAACTAAAATACGAGGTAGTATCTTCTGTTTCTGGTAGAAACTTTGAGTAGGTAGATCTAGCAAGCGATTGAATACCGCCCATAACCAACCCCACAACACTTGCTGCGATATAAAATTGTACGGGCGTTTTCATATAATAGGCATAAAAACATATGCCCATCCAAATAAAATTAATAGCAATAAGCGTTTTAATGTTTCCAAACTTAGCAGAAGCTTTAGACGTTAAAAAAGCTCCTAAAATGGCAACCAATTGTATTACTAATATACTCACGATCAATCCGGTGGTTTTCTCTGCATCCCCACCCCAATTAATTTCTTCTTCTCCAAAATAAACTGCGACCAACATAATGGTCTGTACCGCCATACTAAACACAAAAAAAGCATGCAAATAGCGCTTTAACCTTAAATTTAACTGCAATTGTTCCCATACTAAGCGCAGCTCCTTTAAACCATTAAACACAATAGCTCGAGTGACCTTATGCCCAGACGACGTTCCTTTTGGTAAAAAATAAAAAGAATATTGAGCGAATATTATCCACCATAAGCCTACCGTTACAAAAGCATATCGCATCATTTGTATTTTAGCCTCACCAGTACCTTGACTCATAACCATTGCTAAATTCAAAATAAGTAAAATAACGCTTCCAATATAGCCCATTGAAAACCCTTTGGCACTTATTTTATCCTGCTGTTCTAAAAAAGCAATGTCTGGTAGGTAAGAATTATAAAAAACCAAACTGCCCCAATACCCTATAAGTCCCATAAAATAAAACAAAACACTAAGGTAAATATGTTCTAAACTAAACCAATACAACCCAATACAGCCTGCACCACCCACATAGCAAAAAAATTTTAAAAAGTTTTTTTTGTTACCCACATAATCTGCAATTCCAGAAAGTATAGGAGACATACATGCCACGACCAAAAAAGTAAACGCTGTTACAAAGGTTATCAGTACCGTGCTTTTAAACTCAAATCCAAAAGCATCCACTTTTTTTACTTCTGAAATAAATAATGCCGAATAAAATATAGGAAAGATAGAAGACGCAATGGTTAGCGTATAAACTGAATTTGCCCAGTCGTAAAATGCCCAAGCATTTAATAATTTTTTACTCCCCTTTTCCAGTTGTTTCATATGTGGTGTTTAACTATAGCGCATGTCGTTATAAAAGCGCGATAATATGGTGGATATACTCAATAAAAAAGCCGCTTTTTATAAGCGGCTTCTAAAGTAATTAAATATTTTTAAATGGAGCATTGCTATGATTACCTAAAACTGGTAACTCCAAATTTTTTGGCCTCTTCCTTGGCTTTTGGAGCTAAGGCAGTCAGATTTGCAATTCTAGTATCATTAGACGGATGTGTACTTAAAAACTCTGGGGGTGCTTCCCCCCCACTATTGGCTTTCATACGTTTCCATAGTTCGGCTGCTTCATCAGGATTATAACCTGCTACAGCCATAATGTAAAGTCCGATTTTATCTGCTTCACTTTCATGGCTTCTACTAAATGGCAACATAAGTCCTACTTGAGAACCCACGCCATAATATTGATTAAAAGCATTACGAGTTTCTTCATCACTAATGGCAATATTTCCCGCTACAGCACCAAATTGCTGTAACATACCAGCACTCATACGTTGTTGACCGTGATTTGCTAAAGCATGAGCCACCTCATGCCCCATAATAGCCGCCACACCTGTTTCGTTTTTTGCTATAGGCAAGATACCGGTATAGAAAACAATTTTACCGCCTGGCATACACCAAGCATTAACGGTTTTATCGTCTACTAATTTGTACTCCCATTTATAATCGTTTAAATAGCCCACATATCCATTGGCAGATAGCCAGCGCTCTGCAGCAACAGCAATACGCTGTCCAACTCGTGTTATCATTTCAGCGTCTTTAGTACCTGTTACCACTTTGTTTTCGTTTAAAAACTCATCATACTGGGCAAATGCTGTTGGAAATAATTGTGAGTTTGGCACCAATGCCATCGTCTTTTTTCCTGTAAAAGGGTTTGTAGAACAGGCTGCCATAAGCACCAATGCTCCAAACGCTATTGTTATTTTTTTAAGTTTCATCTTTAGAATTTAATGTGGGGATAAAAATACAAAAAAGTAGCTTTATTTTTAAATACTGCCCTTATATATTTATTCCGTTTTTAAAAGACAAATGAACAACAAATTGTTAGGTTTCATTAATGCTTTCGACAAAATTGTTAACACATATCTAATCCTTTCAAATAACACCAATTCTAATGAAGACCTTTTTATATCTATTTATACCTATGTTTTTTTTAAGTTGTAACAGCTCAGCCCAAAAAAAACCTATAAAATCGGAAGTATTTACAATTACTAAAACTGAAGCCGAATGGAAAACCCAATTAACCAATCAAGAATTTAAAGTATTAAGAACATCGGGAACGGAGCCGGCATTTTCTAGTCCGTTAAACGAAAATAAAGGTCGCGGAACCTATGTTTGCAAAGCTTGTGAAACCCCGTTGTTTAAAAGTGAGCATAAGTACGATTCTGGCAGCGGTTGGCCAAGTTTTGATAGAGAAATAAAGGGTCATGTAGCATTTTCTACAGACCGCGACCTAGGATACCAAAGAATCGAAGAGCATTGCGCCACCTGTGGAGGGCATCTAGGCCATGTATTTAATGATGGGCCAAAAAATACAACTGGAAAGCGCCATTGCGTGAATGGTGTTGCATTAAAGTTTGTTCCTGAAAATTAAAGAATAGGCCTCAAAATTGTTTACTCTTTTGAATATAAAGAAAAAGAAGATGCATTATCTATATGATTTGTATATTTGAATACAAAATCAAACTAGGTTTAATAGCAAATTCCATAATAATATGCTCGGTTTAAAACTTCCCACAGACCCACGTTGGGTGAATATTGTTGAAAAGAATATAGAAGAAATACTAACGGATCACGCTTTTTGTGAACAGAAAGCTACAAGTACAGCTATTTCTTTAATTGTGAGTTTTCCAGAATATACAGATTTAGTACAAGAAATGGTCGCTTTGGTAAAAGAAGAAATCAGTCATTTTAAAATGGTACATGATAAAATTATCGAACGGGGCTGGACGCTTGGGCGAGACAGACGCGATGATTACGTGATTCAGCTTTTACAATTTTTCCCAAAGGGCGGTAGTAGGACTACTCAATTAGTACATCGTTTATTGTATGCTGCGCTTATTGAAGCTAGAAGTTGTGAGCGCTTTAGATTGCTCTCTCAAGAGCTAGAAGACAAAGAGCTTGCTCATTTTTATAAACAGCTTATGGTAAGCGAGGCCAACCATTACACCATGTTTCTTGGTTTTGCACGACAGTACGGAGACAAAAAAGAAGTGGATACCAAGTGGCAACAACTTCTTGAATATGAAGCAGAAATTATGAGCAACTTAGGAAAAACAGAAACCATACACGGTTAAAACTTATAACCAACACCTAATTGGATAGTTGAGTTTTTGGCGGAAACGCCTAAATACTCATCAAAAATATTTGAAATCCCATAGGTATACCGTGCATCGATAAACAAGGCATAATTAAGTTTATATTCTAAAGCACCAACCGCCGAGTAAGCCATATTCCTGATACCATCATCTTTTTTATGGATTTTCAAACCTACTTGAGGCCCTGCGCCCAGATGCATTTTATTGCCTAACCTCAACTTTAATAAAATAGGAGCCTGTAGATAATCTAACTGAATTAGTTCTTGTTTTGCACCTTCAGCAGAAAACTGGATTTCCGGTTGTAAGGAAATATTTTTAGACAGGTTGAAATCGGCCAAAAACCCTATATAAAACCCATTTCTATGCTGATTCTCCAAGGTTGGTTTTTTTTCAAAGTCTAAATTTGAAATAGTAACACCTGCTCTAACACCATATTTGGCTGCTTGAGAATACCCTTGAAATGCTAAGATGAACAATGCTGTAAAAAGTAATGTTTTTTTCATAAATGTTATTTTTAATAAGTCATTTGAAAACTTAAGAACCCTATGTTTTACACACTGATCACTTGTTTGGAATTGACTTTAAAGTATTACAAAAACGAATATATATTATTAATTCAGAAAACAAATATTTAAAAGTCAAAGTGCATAATTTTACTGTGAATTGCTTGAAACAGTATCATAATAAATGCTTTTAATTATGCCATCTGCCAATCCTATTTTGGGCACATAGATGTTTTTTGCACCGCTCCATTTCATCGACGATAAATAAATTCTCATAGCTGGAATGATAACGTCTGCCCTATCTTGATTTAAATCCAATTCAGTAATACGCTCTTCATAAGAATAGGTTTGAAGCATATTAAAATAAGAAGTCATGTAAAAATAAGACAAAGGTTTGCCCATAGCTTTTCCAGAAACTTTAAATATTTTATTAATGTTTCCTCCAGAACCGATCACGTCTAGTTTATCATAGCCCCTAACATTGGTTTTTATCCAACTTTCCAAATCCTGCCAGGCTTCTTTTTGAACCATATCGTTAAGCAACCTCACTGTACCTATTTTAAAAGATTTTGAAGCCACCTGTTCTCCTTGATGAATCACTGTAAACTCTGTACTGCCCCCTCCTACATCCACATATAAATATGTTTTATTGGGATCAATATATTTATGAAGGTCTGTTGCAGCAATAATAGCGGCCTCCTCTTCCCCTATAATAACATCAATGCTTATTCCAGAATTTTCTAAAACCATATCCACCACCTGTTTGCCATTTTCCGATTCCCGCATGGCAGATGTAGCACAAGCTTTATATTTTACAACCTTATGGGATTTCATTAACAACTTAAAAGCCAGCATCGTATCTAAAATACGTTGTGTATTTTCTTCTGATATTTTATTTTCAATAAAAACATCTGCACCTAACCGAATGGGCACTCGAACCAAAGAGTTTTTTTTAAATTGAACAGGTTTTCCTTTTTGCTCAATAATATTGGAAATTAATAATCTTACAGCATTTGAACCAATATCTATGGCTGCATATTTTTTTATTGATAACATACTTTATTCTTGTAGTTTTTTTACGTAATAATTATAGGTTTCAACCTGAGACCTTACTTTCTCATTATTATTGACACGATATGTGTTTAATTGCGATTCATCTAAGAGTCTCGCTTTTACGTTGTCGCTCCAACAAATGTTAAAGGTGTCGATAATTTCATTTTTAATCGACTCGTCATAAATAGGGCAACTTACCTCTACTCTATTATTGATATTTCTCGTCATCCAATCTGCCGATGATATATATATACTAGGATTATTATTATTCCCGAAAATATAAAGTCTGGTGTGCTCTAAAAATTTATCAACGATACTAATAACTTCTATATTTTCGCTCATTCCTTTTACTCCAGGAACCAAGCAGCAGATCCCCCTTACAATCATCTGTATTTTAACTCCTGCACGACTTGCTTGATAGAGCTTATCAACCATTTCGTAACTCGAAATACTATTCATTTTTAACCTAATACTTCCTTCATTTCCATTTTTAACATGCTTTATTTCATTGTCAATAAGTTTAAATATAGCTTTTTTTGTGTAGTGAGGCGAGGTTATTAAATGTTTATATTTATAAATCCTATAATTGGTCTCGAAAAAATTGAAGACTTTAAGAAAATCTTTCAATAAACTTTGGTTTGACGTTAATAAGGTATAATCTGTATATATTTTTGCTGTAGATTCATTAAAATTCCCCGTACTTACAAACCCATAGCGTTTAATCTTTTTATCTTCTTCACGTTCGATAACACACAATTTACTGTGCACTTTTAAACCTTGTACCCCAAATATTAAATGCACGCCTTCGTCTTCCATTTGTTGGGCATAATTAATATTGGCCTGCTCATCAAAACGTGCCTGCAACTCTATGGATACTGTAACCGATTTACCGTTAATAGCAGCGTTAATCAATGAACTTGCAATATCTGAAATCTCAGCAAGTCGATAAATGGTAATTTTAATGGTTTTGACCTGAGGGTCTAAAGCAGCTTCTCGTAAAAACCTAACTACATAAGAGAAGGTATGATATGGGGTATAGATTAAATAATCTTTTTTGGCAATTTCCTTAAATATATTACTTTCTAGACTTAGGCCTTTTACCTGTAGCGGCTCTATTTTCTTGTAAAGTAGGTCTCTTCTACCAGAACTAGGGAAATTCATATAATCGCGCCTATTGTGATACCGCCCACCCGGGATAATACTATCGGTAATATCAATCCCCATTTTTGACATTAAATACTCTAAAGTTTCATTATGGATGGTATCGTCGTAAACAAATCGTACTGGAACTCCAAATTCGCGGTGCTTAACACTGTCTGAAATTTTATCGATAAAACTTTTGCTTAAATCACTTTCAAAATCCAATTCGCCATCGCGGGTTATTTTTATCATGTGCGCAGAAATGCTATCGAAATCAAAAATATTGAAAATATCATTTAAACAATAGCGCAATAAATCATCAATCATAATAATATAACTATTATTATTCTTTTTGGGCAACTCTACAAACCGATCTATGGTTTTAGGTATTTCAATTAAAGCAAATTGGCGCTCCTTATTTTTCATAACCATTCTAACCGCCAAATAAGCTGCTGTGTCTTTTAGATTGGGCAATTTTACTTGATCACTTAAAATGATGGTTACGAGTGCAGGACTAACCGTTTTTAAATAATATTTCTTTATGAAACTTTTTTGGGGCCCTTCAATTTGGGTCTCATCAATAATAAAAATATTTTCTTTTCTTAAACTAGCTTTAATAGCACTTAAAATTTTCAAACTATCGCTCTGTTGCTGAATTACAATTTGTGTAATCATTTCCAAAAGTTTGGCGGCTTTTATGCCACCTAATTCGTTTTTCCCAGCTTTACCCGCCTCGACAATACGTTTTATGGTCGCATATCTCACTTTAAAAAACTCATCCAAGTTATTTGAAAAAATACCCAAAAACCGTAATCGTTCAATCAAAGGCACCGTTACATCTTCTGCTTCTTGCAAAACCCGAGCATTAAATTGCAACCAGCTAAGTTCTCTATTTATATAACTGTTATCGTTTTTTTCAACTTTAATCATGCTTTTATTCTAGTTTTTCAACAAATATATTCTATTTATGCTTAAAAGAAAACCTAGATTAACTTTCATATTATGAATAAAAGAGTAAGCACAATGGCTTAAAAATTAACGAAAATATAATCTTTGGGTAAAGAAATATATTTTATTTACTATTCATGCACGAGAAAAACCAACACCTTAGCACTACAACATACTGATTAATACCGAATTTTAAAACACGCTTTTACCTTATTAGGATTTCAAATCTCTTGGAAAAACAGACAGCAGCATTTTTCCTGGTTTTAAATCGTTCCATTTGGCGATATCAAATTCTAAAATAATGGTACCAGAAGTGGGCACATTCTCTACTGGTTTGTCTCCAAAAGTGTTTACAAAATCTGTTATAGCGTGGTTATGCCCAAAAACCATAAGCGTGTTTACAGAATTATTACAGCTTTTTATAACCTCTAAAAAATTATATCCAGCAAAATCATACAAGTCATGATTTAGTAGCATAGCATCCTCATTAAAATTGAGGTTCTTTAAAAAGATATGGGCTGTGGCACGTGTTCTCTTAGCATCGCTACAAAGAATTAAATCGGGTGGCGAAAGTTTTAATTTAAGGTCTTCTGAAACTAATTTAGCATCACTTTCTCCTCTTGGAGCCAGAGGTCTTTCGTGGTCTATAACATCATAGTCCCAAGAAGATTTAGCATGTCTAACAATAATTAATGTTTTCATAGGTTTCGATTAAGTGCAAGTATTTATCGATTAAAACTCTTTTTTATCGATTAAAAGCATTGTATTTCTTTTAATCTAGAAATAAATGATAAAAATATAAAATTAAAACAACGATGCTAACAAATATCACGAATATAAAAATCCGTTTATCGGACTAAATTATCGTTAAAGGGAACAAGGGATCTTTTAGTCGAATTTATAAGTGATTTACCTTCTTTATTTGATATAACAACAACATATATGTTCTTTTGTATGGCCTACTAAAACATAAAGAAATGACCCAAAATCGAATTACACGTATTGCGCCTAGTCGTTTATCACTCTCTCACATAAATTCCCTCAAAAAAAAATTATTGATTTATCCTTAATATCATTTATGATGATTTAAAGGCCATATACACCTATTTTAATATTTTGAACTAATACGTATTAAACCATGAAAATAAAAGTCCGACAAAACGTCTTCATTCTTTTTTTAGTTTGTTTTTCTCTAGTGTCCTTACACAACAGTCATGCCCAGCAAAATAAAATCTATGAACTGAAAGACCAAAAAGCGCTTAAAAACCCAAACAACATTGGTGCTGAGGATCATACCATTCCGCATGATTTTTTATTTAGTTTGAAACCTACAATTTATTTAAAAAATAACGCTATCCTAAACGTTACCGGATTAAACAAACCCGTAGGCCTTACTTCTTATGATGGGAGTTCTTTATCAATTTTGAAAACTGAAAACCCCTTATTCAACAGTGTCAAAGTCCTTAAAATACAGCTCAATGAACCATCCGATTTAGGTAAGGTTTTAGATTTCTCGTCAATTCGAGAATTTAGCAGCCTTCAGTATATATATGTTATGTGTTATTTTAAATGTACAGAACACCAAATACGTGCATTTATCCAAAATGCAAACCCAGAAATCATTGTTTATTTCGAAAACGTCAATCCATCATAATTAAAACTACAATTAGTCCAAATTAAACTAATTAAGACATGAGCAAACTATACGCTATCAAATTAAAAGCTTTTATTAATCCCATACCTATGGCTTTAGTATTTATGGTATTATTAAGTCTTAAAAGCTTCTCCCAAATTAGAGTTCCCTTTAATTCCAGAACTTCACACTTTACCCCTAGTAAAACTACTTATAATGTTAAAGGTGATTTCACCATGTTAGGCAACACCAATTTAACATTAATTAATTATGAAGACGATGCGCATAACGGTTATAAAGACATGCGCTATGTGGATATTGATAACGATCCCAATACATTAAACTCATCGAGAGCTGAACTAAAATTGTCTGATGAAAATGGTGCCGATCCAAATTGCTCAAACATTATCTATGCGGGGCTTTACTGGACGGGAAGATCTGAAAGAGACGAAGTGTTTGGTGTTATGACAAGCCAAACCGGCCATAACGAGATATATGATGGCACCTCTTATACCATGACTGTAAGTAGAGAAGGAAGTGCAAACAATTATTACCCGCGTTACACCTTTACCGCTTCAGGGTCTGGAACACCTGTTATTTTTGAAAGTTTAAACAGCAATAATTACCAAGTAAGGTATTCCACCAATGGGGGGACGACTTGGGCCATTGCCAATAATCAAACTGTTCTATCCAAAACACCTAATAATGATAGTGTTATAATTTCATTCGACCCCATAACGTTTGGATCAGGAAACAATAAACTAAGTATTAGAGCTTTACAACGCGATGAGGATTTTAATGAAAATGAGTACAATAACAGAATTCATGCATTCGCCGTACAAGGAAAAGAATTTAATAAGCGTAAAATATCTTTAAAAGGGCCCATGGCATCTTCTTATACCGAATTTACGGCAGATGCTAACGATATTTACTATCCTTCTGGAACTGATAATGATATTTTTTCTGGATATACCGAGGTTACTGATTATGTTAAAACAAATGGTATAGGCGATTATTATGTAGCCGATATCGCTTTACGTGAAGGTAACGGTAGCAATATTGGTTATTTTGGAGGCTGGGGCATGGTGGTGGTTTATGAAAACTCTAAAATGAACTGGCGCGATATCACTATTTTCGATGGCCATGGTTTTGTTGATAATAATGGCGTAAGGGACTTTGAGTTACCTGTTTCTGGTTTTAATACTGCACAAAACGGCAATGTAAATGTAAAGTTGGGCATTATGGCCGGCGAAGGAGATAACTATTATGGTGGCGACTATTTTAATATTCGAAATGCCGCAAACACCCAATGGGTACCGCTATCGCATTCTGGTAACACGGCCAACAACTTCTTTAATTCTTCAATAATTACCGGGAACAATACCCGGTTTCCAAACTTAATAAACAACACAGGCTTGGATATAAACATGTTTGAAATAGACAATACCAACAATGCCATTATAGGCAATAACCAAACGTCTACAACATTTCAGTATGGTACTTCTACAGACACATATGCTATTTTCAACATTGTTTTCTCTGCAGATGCATATGTACCAGAAACAGAAGGCATTTTAACAACCACAGCTATTAATGGCCATACGCCTCTTAGCCATGCAACAATATTGCCAGGAGAAGAAGTCGATTATGTATTAGAAATTAAAAATAAGGGAACAGAAGCAACAGAAAACACAGTACTTACCATTCCTGTTCCTTATACTTCAAAGTATAAAGAATTAAGTATTGCTTACCACACTTATGGCCCTTTTTCAACCCCCAATGCCCCCTATTATAATCCCAATTTGGGAGCTACAGGTTCTATAGTATGGAATCTGGGTACCTTACCTGTTTCTGCTTCTCCCAGCGATGTGTTAGCAGATATTAGCTTTAGCCTTAGCGCTACCAAAGATTGCTCTATTTTAGTAAACGCTAATTGTGATTCTAGAATTGCTGTTGGCGGTACTATTACAGGGGAAGGAGCCATTTCTAAGGTTGCTTTTAACCAACAACTCATTCAGGGCTATGAAACTATGGGAACCTGCATAGGAGAACCTATACCAACTCCAAACATCGTAACCATTGATGCAGAAGATTATGTAAATGCAAATTGTGGCGATTTTACAGCTATAAGAGACTTTTTCTTTTGTAACATAGGCACCACAGCTATTGAAACCTCTAAAGTTAAGGACGCATTCCCTCCAGGATCAAAATTTTATAATGAATACCCATTAACAGGAACATCAGTTCAATACAATGCTTCAAACCCATTTCCTCCAACTGTTGGTACTTCAACATATTATGCCATACACCCTGGGTCTTCATCCTGTTATTATGAATTTACAATTGAAGTAACCTCTATAACTTCTGTACCAACAGTACAGGACATAAGCTATTGCCTAAACGAAACTGCCCTTCCATTAAGCGCTGTTCCTAGTGATGCGCCAACAACACCATCGGCTTATACCATCTATTATTATGCAGATAATAACCCCTTAACAAGTGCACAAAGTACAATCGTACCTGCCACAACCACTGCTGGAGAAACCATTTACTATGCGGCCGAAGGGTATTCTAACTCATGCATCAGCCCTAATAGAGTCCCTATAAAAGTAACGGTACGTAAAGCTATTGAAATCACCATAGAAACTATTAAAAATGTATCCTGTAACGCTGGCAGCGATGGCGCTATTGCTATTTCTGTAACAGAAGGCTCGGGAAACTATACTTATGAATGGGACCGTAATGACACTGCAATCCCAGATTCGAATCGTGAAGATTTAGAAAATTTGATGATAGGAACATATACGCTAACCGTTACCGATAACGATACTGAATGTTCTGTTTCAAAAACTTTTGAAGTTGTAACAGCGATAGACGTCATAAACCCCACCATCACCTGTCCGGCAGATATCACATTAAATGTAGATGAAGACGCTTGCGAAGCTACTAATGTAACACTAGAAACACCAATTACAGCAGATAACTGTGGTGTAGCTACCGTAGAGCACGATGCCCCAAGCAACTTTCCTATGGGAAATACTATTGTAATCTGGACGGTAACCGACCATGCTGGCAACATCCAAACTTGTGAGCAAACGGTAACGGTAATCGATACGATTAAACCCACTATAATTTGTCCTTCTAACCTTTCTGTAAATGTAGATGCAGAAGCTTGCGATGCGACCAACGTAACATTAGAACTACCAACCACAGCAGATAACTGTGGTGTGGCTACTGTAGAAAATGATGCGCCAAGTAGCTTTCCCATTGGCAATACTATTGTAACCTGGACGGTAACCGACCATGCTGGCAACATCCAAACTTGTGAGCAAACGGTAACGGTACTAGATCATACTCCTCCTGTATTTGTAGAGTCGCTTCCTGTTGATGCTACTTATGAGTGTGACCGTGTTCCTGACGCGAAAACACTAACAGCAACAGATGCGTGTGGAACAGCTGAAGTTACTTTTAATGAAGAACGTATAGAAGGCGCTTGTACTTCCAATTACTTATTAAAACGCACATGGGTAGCCACAGATTTAAGTGGACTAACAACCTCTTATACACAAACAATAACCGTTCAAGATACTCAGGCGCCACAAACCACAACAGCCTTCGATAAAACCATTGCTGTAATTTGTGATAATATACCCGCCATACCCAACTTAGAGTTTACCGATAACTGTTCTACGGAAGTAACGGTTTTATTTGAAGAAACAAATGCCTTTGATGAAAACAACCCTTCCGATTACGAAATTGTAAGAACCTGGACTGTTGCTGATGCCTGCAACAACGAAGCCGTTTTCACCCAAACCGTTTCAGTAACTTTAAATGAGCTGGTAACCACTACAAGCGACAGAGCTTGTTCTGATGATGGCACTATCGATCTAAACGATTATTTAACCAATACAGATACTTCAGGAACTTGGACGCTTATGGAAGGTGATGCGCTACTTGATCAACATATATTCGACCCAGAAAATGTGGTCTTAGGGGATTATAAATTCCATTATACTGTGGCTAATAATGGCTGTTTAAGCACTACCTTTTTAACCTTGGAAATCCATGATGAGTGTATTGTTTTACCTTGCGGAAAAGAAGATGTTGTTATTTCTAAAGTAGTCACTCCTAACGGAGATACGTTTAATGATTATTTTACTATTGAAGGTATTGAAACATGCGGTTTTGTTGTGGAATTACAAATATTCAATCGCTGGGGCGCTAAAATTTATGAAAATTTTAATTATAAAAATGACTGGAATGGCTATGCCCATAAATCCTCTGTGGGTAATTCCGATAAAGTTCCTAATGGAACGTATTATTATATCATCAATTTAAAGGATAGTGGATTAAAACCTTTTGCTAAAGCTTTTTACATAGGAACCAAATAAACCTTAACCTATTATGAAATTATTAAAATTTAACATAGCGCTTTTTATATTGTTAAGTGGTGGAATAACTTTTGCCCAACAACTTCCACAGTTTACACAGTATATGTACAACACCATTTCTATAAATCCCGCTTATGCAGGAAGTAGAGAAACATTAAGTATTGTTGGCTTACATCGAAGCCAATGGGTAGGCATTGAAGGCGCGCCAACAACGCAAACACTTTCCATTCACACGCCTTTACGAAATGAAAGGATTGGTGTGGGATTGTCGTTTATTAATGATGAACTGGGCTACGAAAATTTCTCGTACCTATATGGCGATTTCTCATATACCCTACCCGTTGGAACAAAAACAAAACTAGCATTAGGCTTAAAGGGCGGTTTTACACATTATAATATAGACCAAGACTTACTGAATGACCCAAAGGTTTTTGCTGATCCTTTTTTTAATGAAGTTTCCAACCGATGGAGCCCCAATATAGGCGCTGGAGCATTCCTTCATACAGACCGGTGGTACTTAGGGCTATCTGCACCACGAATTTTAAATACAGATTATAACAAAGGAAAACAAGGAGCTTTAGACTATATCGCGTTAGAGCGTGTAAGCTATTATTTTACAGGGGGCTATGTTTTCGATTTAAGCAACACGACCAAATTTAAACCGGCCATGCTTATGAAAGCTACAAATGGCGCTCCTTTATCTTTTGATATTACTGCAAATTTTTTATTTAACGATGTGTTTTGGCTTGGTGGATCCTATAGGATTAATGAGTCTGCCGCTGCCTTGGGCGGAATCATGGATTTTCAAATTTCTAAACAACTACGCATTGGATATGCTTATGAATATCCGCTATCTGAATTAAGAAACTACACTGGCGGCACACATGAAATCCTGCTTATGTTCGAAATATTTGAAAGCAAACGTATCAAATCACCTAGATTTTTCTAAAATAAATGACTATGAGACATATATACATACTACTTATATTAGTACTATCTACCTTATCCCTTTCTGCTCAAAAAAAACTAGCAGATAAGTTTTTTAACAATTATGGATATGTTAAAGCTAGTGAACTATACGAACAAGCTGTTAAAAACGGAGATAGTAGCGAACATGTTTTAACACGTTTGGGAGACTGCTTCTATAACAACTCTAATTCTAAAGAAGCCCTCGTATGGTACGAAAAGGCCATCCTTAAATACGATAACATTTCTGCAGAATACCTTTTTAAATATATCCAAACACTAAAGAGTTTAGGCCAACATAGCGAAGCAAAAAAATGGATGGAGAAATTTAACAAAACCCATAATGAAGCAAGTAAACTAAAAAAGTATGATGCCAATAGCATCGCTGCCTATAACGAACTTTTATCGACTAATAAGACCTCTGTGGTTAGCACCATTAATCTTCCCATAAATTCCGCACAATCCGATTTTGGATCTTATATCCATAATGGTCAGATGTATTTTGCATCTTCAAGAGATACAGAAAATACAAAAGTATATGCATGGAATAAAGAACCCTTTTTAGACCTGTATCAAGTTTCTGTTGAAGATAACAACGGCCAGTTAAAATTCGGGGTTCCAGATCTTATAAAAGCTTCAAAAATAAATACAGATTATCATGAAGCTTCAGTGGCTATTTCCAACGATGGAAACACCATGTACTTTACACGCGATAATGTTACTAAAAAAAACAAGCTGGATTACGATAGAAAAGGGACGTCTCACTTAAAAATTTATAAAGCCACGCTTACCGATGGCAGCTGGGAGAACATTAAAGAAATGCCTTTTAATGACAACCTTTACTCTACAGGCCACCCTACTTTAAGCCCTGACAATAAAAAATTATACTTCGTATCTGATAGACCTGGTGGTTTTGGGCAAACCGATATTTATGAAGTAGACATTTTAGAAAACAACAAATATAGTCTCCCTAGAAATTTAGGTAATAGTATAAATACACCCGGACGAGAAATGTTCCCTTTTGTTAGCAAGGATAGTACCTTTTACTTCTCTTCTGATGGACACTTAAATTTAGGGTTTTTAGATATATTTAAATCTGATTTTATTAAAGACGCTACCGCCGAAGTTGAAAATTTAGGTGCGCCCTACAATAGTGGGTTCGATGATTTTGCGTTTTACATAGACACAGATAGTGATTATAAAAGAGGTTTTTTTACATCCAACCGACCTGGAGGCAAAGGCAATGATGATATTTACAGTTTTAGCGCTTATGTTTGCGCACAAAAAATTGTGGGAACGGTAAAAGATAAAGACAGTAATGCTGTTTTAGAGAACGCCTTAGTTCAACTCATTAATGAAACAGGAAAAATAGTTAAGGAAACCACCACGAATGCTCAAGGGAATTATACTTTTGATGTAGATTGCAATAAAACATATACGGTTTTAGGAACAAAACCAGATTATGTAGAAGATAAAAAACTGGTGTTATTAAATAGTGAAAATGATATTAGTACCACTGTAGATTTATTTTTAGACCCCTTAATTAAAGGCAACCAAATTGTAATAAACCCTATTTTCTTCGATTTTGATAAATGGAACATCCGAACAGATGCGGAGTATGAACTAGAAAAGGTTATAGACGTATTACGGGCGCACCCGGGAATGATTATTAAAATAGAATCCCATACAGACAGTCGCGGCAGTGATTCCTATAACATGAAATTATCAGACAGACGAGCAAAATCATCTAAAGACTATATTCTTACTCGAAACATTGATACTAATCGTATTGCAAGTGCTATTGGTTATGGCGAAAGCCAATTGATGAACCAATGTTCAAACGGTGTGAAGTGTACTCCTGAAGAACATCAATTGAATAGACGCACACAATTTATAATTATAAAGATGGACTAATTTTTGTTAGACCTTATGATCTAAAAAGACTGCTTGAAAAGGCAGTCTTTTTTTGTGGTTGTTTCCCAGAAAACCATTATTGCTTAAATTAGCAATGGCTACAAAATCCATAGTAGCTTTTAATCGGGTAATCGCCATTATTTTACAATGATTTGGTTTGTAAAAGACGTCTCATTTACAAACACTTTCATTATATAAATTCCCGCTTTTAATCGCTCCACATGTAACTGTTTATTTTGTGAACTTACCAGTACTTTTTTGCTAAAACATCAAATAATTCTATTTTCTCAATAGGCATTCTTGAAGATATCGTTATAACATCAGAAGCAGGATTAGGAAACTCTTTAACAAGTGGTTTATTAAGACCTCCTACTTTCAAAACAAAAGAAACCATTACACTATAATCAATCTCTTGCTTGTAGGCCATACTAAGTTCCCAATCTGAATTAAATTCGTTATAAAAATAATTACGCTGTTTATCGGTTTTATAACTCGCTTGGGAATGCAGCAAAGCACAAAAAAACAAATGCTGTAAAAAGTAAAAAACGTTTCATAATTAATAGTTTTAAAGGTTATACCTATTAACATCGATTTAAAAAAAATGTGAGCATTACTCTAGACGATTCATTTTAAAAAAACATTGAATAAAACGCAATAAACAAACAACTTGCATATGGTATCCATAATTTCGGGGAAGTTGCTATTTAGACACTACTAAAACAGATATATGTAATTGCTTTTTAAAACAAATCTTTAAGTTTAAATATTCTTCGTATATTGATTTTTTTAAACCATTTTAGGTAGATGGTTTAAGAGTATCTAAGATATTTTTAATCAAGTTTAACTTCCAGTTGATAGTATTAAAACCATTAAAAAAATTAAAATTTTGAAGTATATTTATTTGGCTTTCCTGATGCTTACAAGCATCCTAAGTTTTTCTCAAGTACAATTTGAACCCTCGCTTACAGAAGCTTTTAAAAAAGCAAAGCAACAAAACAAACCTGTTTTTATAAAATACTACAATTCCGATTGTTCTGTCTGCAATCGTCTTGGCGATTTGTTAAACCAGGATGCAGAAATTAGCGCTTACTACAATTCTAATTTTATAAATTATGCGATGAACGCATTTAACGAGCTTTCAGATGCAGACCATGCGTTGCTTATACACGCTAACCTTCATTTTAACAGTGTTCCTGTCTTGCTTTATTTTGACAAAGACAAGAATTTTTTACATCATAGTAGCGGAGATATTAGTTCTGAAGCTATTATGAATGAAGCTAAAAAGTCAACACACTCCAGATTTAACACTTCTGGATTAAAGAGCAAGTTCGATGCAGGAGACCGAACTGTAAGAACCCTATATGCGTATTGCCAAATGCTCATCATAAATAAAGATGAGCAAAAGCTAAAAAAAGTCTCTCAAGACCTTTTCGAGTCTTTCAACACATCAGAATTGCCCACCAAAAAATCCTATTTGGTTTTAAAACGCGTAGTAAAAACTACAGATAACGGCTTTTTTCAATATTGGATCAACAATTTGGATAAGCTAAAGGGTTTTGAAAATTCTATCAATAAAGACACCGAAATATCGCAGTTAAAATCGATTGTATTAACCGAACTAAGCCGTCCAGATGTAAAAGAATGGAGCGCAGCAAAAAAAAACGAATTTAAAGGATATATTACCAAGCTTAAAATTTCAGATGATCCGAATATCTTTTTTTAATAAGCTTATTAAAGGCATTTAAGAACGGAAACAACTTGAGTTAATCTTGGCATAAATTTGTTTTAAAACATCCATCAACTAAACAAAATGCTCTTTTTAAAAACCAAATAGGCATGAGAACCAATTAAAACACATAAAACTTCATAAGATAGTGCAGAGAAACTTGAATGATATCCGATTTAAAGACACATTTACCAGGATGAGTTTTTAAGCTATAAGATACTGCTTGCGAAAACACGAATCTCAAAAAACACCATGATTAAACCTCTTTTTTCTTTAGGCACCGCCCTCTCGGTTCATCCGCGACATGAAGCACGGTTTCGGAATGTAAAAACTGTGCGGCAGCAGCAGAATCTTTCACTTTAGAAGCACTCCGCGCAATCATTTCTAATTCAAATTCCGTTAACATAGACTCCCTAATCCCCACATCTCTCCAGTGCGGTAAAGCCATCCCGTTTTTTGAAATTCCCCGAGCCAGAGCCAATGCATCCAATAACGCTTGATTTGCCCCTTGCCCCTTAAATGGACTCATAGGATGGGCCGCATCTCCTATTAAGGTGACTGGCCCTGCCTTTTTCATCATTTCTGGATCGAGCAATTCTCGATCATACACAGGGTATCCCGAAATTTGACTTTCTAGGGTCGCCGCTAAAATTTCAGGAATAGGATCGTGCCACTGGGTTCTGCGGCATGCCTCTTCCTTAAGCGCTTGACCGCCTTGTGCATGCAACGCTTTGGCGTCTTTTTCTGATAAAGGAAAACTAAGTTGCCACATCACGGCGTTTGATGTATAAGGCATCATATAGATACGTTCATTTCCATTGGCCGTTTGGAATACAGTAGCCGAGTCCAATAAATCATGATCCACATCGTCTAGGGCTGCCAAAGGACAAATTCCTAATATCACCATGCAGCCCAGATAGCGTAAAGGGGAGATGTTATCATTTATAAGCAAACTTCGTACAGTACTACGAATACCATCGGCGCCAACCACAAGGTCTGCTTTGGCCCTCTTGAGCGTTCCATTCACGTTAAAACTCAATACCACCGATTGGCCTTCATGCTGATTAAACCCTACCAATTGGTGCCCCCAACGCACCTGATCATGATTGCCGAGTTGATCGAGCAATGCCAAACGCAAGGCCTGTCGTGCAATATGCACATTTGTTCGCTTTGGAGCTGTTTTTGTGCCCGATGCCAACCACTTTCTCATGCCCCATTCTCCAATTATTTCACCTTTAGTAGTATGCACCACATGTCTTGTAGAAACCACCCCCTCATTTAAGGAGAAAATCCCTAAGCCCTCTATGGCTTTACTCGCTTGTTGTAATGTGAGCCCATAGCCTTGAGATCGGGTATTAAAGCTGCTATCTCGCTCGTAAAGGGTAAAAGGAATCCCACGATGCAAACAGGCTACAGCTAGAGCCACTCCTCCTATACCACCACCAATAATGGCCACGTGTGGATATTGGTCTTTATCTGCAATAGGAAAGTGATCCGAAGGAACCAACCCAGAGCCGTTACAGTTTACACATAAACTTAAATGGGCTTTAGGAGCAACTGGAGCCTCACCCGATCCGTTCGATTTTTCAAATTGTTCACATGCCACCTGATAACGCAATCGGACTTTTTTACGAAGCCTTTGGCTTTTTTTGCCGCGACCTTGACATTTTTGACACATAGCCCAACTCCTCTTACCATTTTCCATCTTTTTACCGCTTCTTTATTTAGCATTATTTCACCCCCTTTTATAACACAAAGCCTTACTCCTCTAGTCTATTTTTGCATAATAAGCATAACAGCCATTAGAACATTATGGCCCTAATCACTCCCTAATCTACTATAGTCTTTTTATGAATAAAGAATAATGTATGTACCAAATAGCCCCCAACAATTTCCATAATAACTATCAGGAGGATATTAAAGCCCCATCCATTTTTAGCCAAGTGTTTAGTGCGCCCATAACCATCCTTAATACAGGTTAAATATAGTATTTTTTTAATTTTCTCCACCTAAAAATCAAACAAGTCATAACAAATTCAATTCACATAAAAATAAGTGCCAAAACACTAGGGGCTTACAAACCACATTTCGAACTATCAAA
The DNA here is from genome assembly GCF_042427585.1 of Mariniflexile ostreae. Classification (NCBI taxonomy): domain Bacteria; kingdom Pseudomonadati; phylum Bacteroidota; class Flavobacteriia; order Flavobacteriales; family Flavobacteriaceae; genus Mariniflexile; species Mariniflexile ostreae. The sequence continues at coordinate 122,866 of NZ_JBHMFC010000008.1, forward strand.
ATACATTCTTAAAAAACCTGATTTTGCATATCTGCAAGCCTTTCCATATATTTTTCAGGTTTAGAAGACTTTCTAACAACGACTAGATTAAGCGTAAATAAGCACTAATTTTTTAGTGTTTTTATCTATACATTAGCATTCTGGAAACGAATTAAAAAATAAACACATATATTCTAAAACTTTATTAATTTTAAATGTTTCAATACGTTCGAAAGGTTATCCATACCATTAAAACTGAAAATAAAACCCCAAACGATTGGATAAACCACCCATTTGGGTGAGGATATTATAAGCTAAGGCCATTAAAAATGAATACCGTTAAAACCTATCAAGAAGTAAATTCTAAAAACCAGAACATGAGTTTTGGCATTTCCAGAATGCAGGATATTTACAAGAAACATGGTGGAGCAGTTGACGAACCGCATAGACATGACTATTATACGGTTTTAATTATTAGCAAAGCAAAAGGACAGCATAAGATTGATTTTAATACTTACGATTTATCCGATAGACAAATTTATTTTGTGGCGCCCGGACAAGTACATCAAATGATTGAAACAGAAATGTCTACCGGATTTGCGATGACGTTTTCAAATCAGTTTTTAGTAGAAAATTCGATTTCTTTATCATTTATCGATGGCTTGAATCTCTTTCAAAACTATGGCCAAAGTCCGCCCTTAGTTCCCGAGGCCAACCAGTTCGATACCATCTATAACTTTGCAGCTAATATCTTCGAATTATTTAACAGTGATGCCGTAATGAAGTATCTATCTATAGGTGCATTTTTAAAGCTCTTACTTATTGAGTGTAATAATGTATGTACTATTAACCCCATTTATTTTGATTTAAATACGCCTAGCAACAACCTCATTAAAGCTTTTAAAAATGCTGTAGACCATAATTATAGAAAAGAACATTCTACTACATACTACGCTAATGAGCTCCATATAACACCAGACCACTTAAACCGAATAGTAAAAGAAAAAATAGGTAAAACAGCAAAAGAGTATATTCAGGCTAGAATTACAACCGAAGCAAAACGCCTGCTTTATTTTACAGATGAACCTAGCAAAGAGATTGCATACGAATTAGGTTTTAGTGAACCCGCTAATTTTAGTGCCTTTTTCAAAAAACAAACAACACTATCACCTTCAAAATTCAAGAAAAGCGAGATAAAGTCTTAAACAACAACCTCATATCGGATTTTCATAAGTTTCTCCCTTTTTTTCATATTCCACAGGCTCCTGTCCTAATGTATCTTTGTACCATACTTTAATACAAAGCATATGGATTGTATAACATGTATTAGAAGTGATTTTTAAACCCATGTTACCGGTGCCCTTGCACCATAAAACCTGGAAACAAACACCACTTCCCCTCATACCTCTTTTTACAGTTCATAATTATAAACCAAAGGGTATCATTTTACCCCATAAAAAAATAAAAACTATGAAAACAATACTTCACAAAGCAGACACAAGAGGAGACGCTAATCACGGCTGGCTCCATTCCAAGCACACCTTTAGTTTTGCAAATTACCACAACGCAGAACGTATGAATTTTGGCGTACTACGGGTATTGAACGATGATACAGTTTCAGAAAGTAGAGGCTTTGGCACACATCCTCATAAAAACATGGAAATTATTTCCATACCGCTTGAGGGGGATTTAAAACACCAAGATAATATGGGTAACGAAACCATTATTAGCGAAGGTGATATCCAAGTGATGAGTGCAGGAACCGGAGTGATGCATTCTGAACACAATAACAATCCAGATAAACCTGTAAAGTTTTTACAAATTTGGATCATCCCAAATAAGCAAAATGTGACACCGCGTTACGACCAAATAACCTTAAACAAGGCCGATCGTAAAAACAAGTTACAACAAGTGATATCTCCTAACGCAGATGATGCTGGTATTTGGATGCACCAAAATGCTTGGTTTAATATAACCAACCTAGACAAGAACAAGGCCGTTCAATACGTATTGAACGATGCCAAGCATAATGGCGTTTATGCTTTTATATTAAAAGGGGATGCTACCATTAATGGTCAAGCGCTAAATGAAAGGGATGGCTTTGGTGTATGGGAAGTTGAAACCTTGGATATTAAAGCAGACAGCGATACCGAAATCCTTTTAATGGAAGTACCAATGGAAATAAATTCGTAAATTAATAATCAAAAATAAAAATTAACCGTCGTAAAGACATAAATTTAAAAGATCATGGAAAATAAAACAAAATGGAACGTAGACGCATCTCACTCGGAAGTAGGCTTTAAAGTAAAGCATATGATGATTTCTACCGTAAAGGGGGCTTTTGAAGATTTTAATGCATCTGTAGAAACGGAAAATGAAGACTTTAAAAATGCTTCATTCAGTTTTACAGCAAAAGTTGGCTCGATAAACACCAAAAATCAAGACCGAGATACCCATTTAAAATCAGATGATTTTTTCAACGCCGAAAAATATCCAGAATTAACGTTCACATCAACTTCTTACGATGGCAACAAGATTGTTGGCGACCTTACAATTAAAGGCATTACCAAACAAGTAACCTTGGATATGGATTTTAACGGTGTAGCCGTAGATCCATACGGCCAAACGAAAGCTGGGTTTGAAATTTCAGGAAAGATAAGCCGTAAAGATTTTGGACTTACCTGGAATGCCGTTACTGAAGCAGGAAGTATCGTGGTAAGCGATACCATTCAAATGGCAATCGATTTGCAATTTATTAAGCATTAATAGCACATGCTCCATTGGGATTGATTTAATACTTTTAAATCAATCCCAATTTTTATTTTGGGCAAAAAGTTGCCTGTGTATTGCAAAAACAGCAAAGCATTAAAAATATGAAATCAGAATACTTAAATATCCCATTAGTTAAAAACGAAAATAAAAAACGCTTTGAAATCGAGGTTCAAGGTCATTATGCCTTCATCGATTATAAGGAGTCTCGCGATAAAATAGCCTTAATCCATACAGAAACGGATCCCGAGCTATCCGGCAAAGGGGCTGCAAGTGCCGTTGTAGAAAAAACATTGCATTATCTTGACGATAAGAACATAAAATTATTACCTTTTTGTCCCTATGTATGGGCCTATATAAAAAAACATCCAGAATGGAAACGTATTGTTAGTCCTGATTTTAAAGGTTATAATGACTTATAAGCTTATCTGTTTACCACGATAAAAGCTACTTAAAACATAAAAATATGAGCAAACAAACCCTATTTCCAGCATTCCCATTATCAGAATGGATAGATACGAAAGACACACTACATCGCTATTTCCAAATCGTAGGTAAGTTACGCTTGTCCTTAAACCCCAAAAAAAATCATTGGTGGCACATGACGCTCTATACCACGACCAAAGGCATTACTACACGAGCGATTCCATACAAGGATTTTTCATTCGAAATTCTGTTCGATTTTATCAATCATAATTTAAAGGTATTTACAAGTAAAGGAGAAGAACGCATGTTTAAAATGGAAAACGGGCTTTCTGTAGCTGCCTTCTATAAAAAACTAGAGGCCATTCTTAAAGATTTAAATATTCCGTTTAACATCTTAAAAAAACCCTTTGACTTATCTGACACCACTCCTTTTAACACCTGTACAGAACACCATAGCTATGATAAGGGTGCGGTACATAACGCTTGGCAAATCTTACTTAAAATCGACATGATTTTCCAGGAATTTAGTGGCAGATTTTATGGAAAAACCTGTCCCGTGCACATCTATTGGCATCATTTTGATTTGGTTGTAACACGTTTTTCTGGAAATAGAGGCCCTAACATGGAAACTACCTCTCAAGTAGAATTGGAAGCCTATTCTCATGAACTTATCAGTTTTGGATTTTGGTTTGGAGACGATAATATAAAGGAACCTGCTTTTTATTCTTATACCTATCCAGCCCCTGAGCATATAGAAAAAGAACCGCTTCAGCCTAAAAGTGCAAAATGGCAAGATTCCAACGGTAGTCCAATGGCTTTGTTGCTTTATAAGGACTTATTAAAAAGCGAGCACCCCAAACAGGACATTTTAAATTTTATGGAAAGCAGTTACCAAGCTGGTGCAACATTAGCAGGCTGGGATCTTGAGGATTTAAAAGTAGACCCAAATTAATTTTTTTTAACAAATTTAAGACTTTAACCCCTATTTTTTATAGGCTACACCATGTGTTTTGTAAGAATTTGAAGCTCTTATAAAGGACTCTATGCTATCAAATAAAAACCCTACCTTTCTCTTTTGCCCTTATCAAACTCCTGCTACCCAATGGTAAAGCATTCGAGTTATAAAATGCCCTTCAAAAAAAAACTTCATCAGCAACCAAGGAAAAGGGAAACCGAATTTTAAAAGTCATGGGATTGCCTTTTAAATTTAAAGCATAAAGACATCCTTTGTTCACTTACCCAAACCCTCTTTTATATTATTGGGCATAAATTTGAATAGTACTATTTAAAAACTCGAATAACAATCTTTCACATCTCAAATTACATATAAGGTCTGGCTCAAAACGTTATAACCATCTGCCCTGTAAAAAACAGTTTTATAAATGCTAAAGTACGCTGCACTTAAGGGGATGATTTTAATTGTTTTTTTTAAACTAACTATAATAAGAGCTTAACTATCATGCCTCATTTTGTTTTTCAATTTGCTATTCATGGGGTCCACATAAAGTTCTTGAATTAAGATTATTATAATAAGCATTAATGGAGTAGCAAATATTACACCCCAAATACCTGTTAAAGCTCCAACAAATATTTGGGCTATAATAATTAGTGCTGGCGGAATTTTAATAAGTTTTTGTTGTGCTTGTGGCGATATCAAACTACTTTCTAAAAGCTGAATTACGGTATACATAATGGCTACTATAATCGCTTTTTCCGGACTTACAGAAATAGCCACAAGAATGGCCGGAACCATAGCCGCCAAAGGACCAAAATTCGGAATAAAATTTAATAATCCAGCCATAATGGCCAGAGTGAGCCACATAGGTATTTTTAAAATTATCAAACCGATAGCCGTTAAAATAAAAACAGCGCCCATTGCTAGACATTTTCCAAAAAGCCACTTTTTTAATCCTGTACCAAGATGCTCCATTACAGCATCGGCTTTATCTCTTTTTTTTGGAGGCACCAATTGTATCATGCCCTGAATATACACGTTTGGGGTAATTGTAAAAAAGACCCCTAAAATTATAACAACATATATATTCGCCACCCCGCTAAAGGTGGTCATAAAAAATTTAGAGGCTGTATCTCGAAACTCATCCGAAGCGGTTATGATGCTAATTTGACTTAATAGTTCTCGTCCTATACCACTGCGGCCTAAATGAGATTTTAGGTCATCAACCATAGAAGGGAAGTTCTCTTTAATTTCCGAGGCCTCTCCACTCACCGTAGCACCTATAAGGTAAAGCACACCCAAAGTGAGTATAAAAGACCCGAAAACAGCAATAAACAAAGTCAGCTGGTTACGCCATTTCGTTTTTTCTTTTATAAAATCACTTAAGCCTCGAAAATAGCAAGCAATTAGCGTTCCTGCCAAAACAAGTATTAGAATATCGAAAGTGGCTTCAAAAATCAATAAAACAATCGCTATAAGAGAAAATATAAATCCAACAATCCAGACCTTTTGTGTAAAACTATATTTTTTATGCTCTTGAGTATTCTCGCCCATATAGAAAAAATTATTTTGAAAGGTAATGAAGTTTTAAAATAAACGAGGTAGCAATTGAATAAAGCCTTGACTGGTTTACATTATTTTAAACTTCTTTTTTTTAGGATCATCATCAATATTATATGTAAAACCCCATTTAAAAAGGCGAAAATCCTTTTTTAAATGGGGTTTTACTATTTAGAACAATCTATTTTTTTAAAACATCTTAAAACAAGCATCCATTTACTTATACAATAAAGTTATAGCACACCAATTAGCGCTTTAAGCTAAGCCTGCCCTACTATGTTCTAGCACAAACCAGTTGTAATTTCTATGCGAATTTTGACCAAGTGCTATTACTAGAATAATCTTCAATGATTTTTGTGGCGTTCTCAAAATGAAAATAACTAAAAAGGCCAGACACCTCCTGTTGTACCATTAAGATGCTATTATCAATTAAATCTTTTCTAAACCCTTTGCTCCCAAGGTCCAACACATAGCCCACACTAACTATTCTGGCAATAATCCTACCCAAATCGACCAGTTTTCGTTGTGTAAGTGTACTGGAAATAGTAAAATTAAGTTCTTTTTTAAAATATCCACTAGCCTCTGCCGTAAGCTCCAAGGAACTTAAATATGCCAATAGGTTTGGTGTTTTTTTCTTCTTCATCGCACGCGTAACCATTTCAGAAATTTGAGAGTACAGCATTTCGTTAGACCCCTCAAATATTTGAAAAGGTCTGCTATCCATAATCCCTCGTCCGCCAATATGGCTCATTCTATAACCGCTTGCACCAGAAAGCTGTGTTAAAATCTGTGCCGACTCATGCATTAAATCTGTTACTACCGTTTTCATACTATTGGCCTCTAAGCCATTGGTGGCCAAATTATGTTCCAGACCACTTATCTCGGCACTTCTTAAGCACATGGCCGAACTTATAGTAAAAGCCGATTGGATTCTAGATAATTGAAATTGTACCTGGTCCATCGCTAATAAATTCCCGGCACCTACCTGCCTACTTTTACAATACTGAGTGGCTTCGTCTAGCATACGTTTTATAAAACCAGCTCCCATTCCGGGAAATTGCAATCTGCTTCTATGCAGAATATCAAGCATCATTTTAATCCCTGTTGTCTCAGGAATCAGTCTTTGTTTTTTGGGGATTTCAAGATTTAAGGAGTTTAAGCCATAAGGAATCATATAAAGCCCCGCATTATCGTAAATTTCTTCAACAATAATATGTTGTTTTTCTTTTGAATTATCAGCAATAAAAAAATCAACATCCCGAGAAAGGTCGCCATTGTCCATTTTTTTCCGGGCGGCAATTAACCAATAATCTGCCATACCGGTAAGCCCTTGCCAATGCTTAGACCCCTTAATAGTATAATCAAGTTCGTTTTCTTTACTAAAGGTTTTCATATTTAAAGCATCGCTACCAAAATCGGGTTCCGTAATCATAAGGCCTCCCATATTTTGGTTTTCCATAAAACGATTAAAAATACCGGGTTTAACAGACGCTTCAGCATACTTAGAAATGGGCTCTAAAAACAAGGCGATGTTAATCCCAAAGGTTAACGAAAGCGAAAGCGACTCGTAGGAAGCAGCAGACAATAACTCCAGACATTCTTTTACGTGTCCGCCACGGCCGCCATATTCGGTAGGAATAGCAACAGATAATGGCTTTGTATACATTATTTTTTCTAGAATATCAGAAGGCAGGCCACGTTTCAAACTTAATTGATCAATATCTCTTTCCTCATGAAATAAATGGTGTAGTGTGGTTTCAAAATTTTTGATGAATGTAGAAAATTCAGTTTTTGTTTTCATGAAAATTAAAGTTTATGAGAGTTTTTTGCCATTGTTTTTAAATTCTTGAGTCAAATTTAAAAAGAAATTCAACGTAAGCCCCCCTTAAAAGGATTATTCCTTTTATGGGGTGCTAAAATTGATATTTTGCATCTCTGTAGACAAAACTATTAAATATTGTTTAGAATGAGTATAAATAACTTATAAATTTACAACGTTATTGTTTAGTATTACAAATAGCGAATTATTATGCCACAGATAATCTATAAATATTATATCCCATATAGGTACTACAGACCACTAATGGATTCAACAAAAAAAAGGTTAAGAGGATTATCGTTTAGGAAGGATTACTTTCGTCTTACAATCAATATTTCACCAGTTTTAAAATGCATCCAAGCAAAATCATAAACAATATGATAGCGCTTTTGCTGTGCATTTTCGTAAAACCCTGTAATATAATTAAACTTAAAATTCTTTTTTTCTAAAACAGTTTTTAGCACGGTGATCTGCGTGGCATTTTTACCCATAATTTCCAGTAATATAGAACGGTTTCTGTGTAAAATCTTATCTGTATCTAGGGTAGCTCGGTTGGTAACCTCCTTTAGTTTATTATGATAATAAGCTTTGCAGGTTGCGCTACAAAACATCTTATCGCTCCTTCCCTTTAAGGGCGTTTTACAAATTTTACAAGCTTTTTTGTCCATCCGCACCACTGTAGTCGTATTTAACGGTAAACATACGCTTAATACCATAAACATCTTACACTCAATAGCTAAAAAACTTATTTTTGATATAAATTAATTAAATATGCAGGTTATAATATATTCACCGAGACCTAATGCCGGACGCATCAAGATCTTTATCCCCTTTAAGGAGGCGGGACTTCGAGCACAGATTAAATTGGTGAACACCAGTTTTTACCATCCACAACAAAAACTGTGGAGCGTGGTAAATACCACAGAAAAGCTAGAAGAAATCAAGCGGATTCTACACCCACATTATGAACTTAAACCAGAAGCGCGCGCACTTCCAGTAACCCCATTGGCACTTTCTGAAAAGGCTTTACTATTAATGGCAAAATACGAGCAAAAGCTTATACTGAAGGCCTATAGCCAAAACACCATTCGGTCGTATAAACACGAGTTTTCTAACTTCTTAACATTTTTTGAAAACGCTGTAATTGACGAACTGACCAAAGACGAAATTGAAGGCTATCTGGCACATCTTATCAACAAGTTTAAGATTTCTGAAGTTAAACAAAACCAAGCCGTAAATGCAATTAAATGGTATTATGAAAAAGTACTCCAAAAACCAAAAGAATATTATAACATTACACGTCCTAAAAAAACAAAAACTCTTCCTAATGTTCTAAGCCCAGATGAAGTATATAAACTTATAAATGCCCCAAAAAACATTAAGCATAAAACCATATTGTATACCATATATAGTAGTGGATTGCGCTTAGGAGAAGTTGTAAATTTAAGGATTAGGGACGTGCATTCCAAAGCGGGATATTTATATATTAAAGATGGTAAGGGCAAAAAAGACAGAAAAACGGTACTCTCCCATACCTTACTCTTACTTTTACGAGAGTACTATAAAAAAGAAAGACCAGCCTATTGGTTATTTGAAGGTCAGGATGGTGGAAAATACAGCCCCAGAAGTGTACAAGCTATTTTTAGACAGGCCATGGCGAGCAGTAACATTAATCCATGGGCGACCGTACACACGTTAAGGCATAGTTTTGCAACACATTTGCTACAAAATGGCGTGAATTTAAGAAACATACAGGTGATGTTAGGCCATCACAGCTCTAAAACGACCGAGATATACACACAAGTATTAGGAATTTCCAACAAAAAGATTGAAAGTCCATTGGATACTATTTTAAAAAACAATAAGTTTGACACGAACATATAAAGAATATATACGCAACTGGTTGCGTATATACAAGTGTTAGCGAACAGTTTGAATCGGTGGACAAAAAAAACGAACGGACTTCGCACCCGGATACAGGCAAAACACTGGTGGACCTTGCCCGGACGGAAAAACGGATTATGGGTTTGTCCGCTCAGGGACGCGGGTCCATCCAAAATTCTTGGCTTTTTTGCGATGGCCCTCGGAGGAAAAATAAAAACCGTTTCGCTAACATTGGCTATAATCAATTGCTCGGGTTTTGGAGGATTGAGGCCCGATACCTCGCGTCAAGATGCGAGAAAACTGAAAGAGAAAACCTTACGAAATCGCAACTGATCATAGCCCAGACCGTTGGGCGTAAGTTAAAACAACACTACAGATTGACAGAATATCCGAAAGACATAAAATTCAAATATAGTTGGAGAAAATACCAACAACGAGTGCTTGACGAATTGCAAGACCACTTAACTGACCGTCATCTACACGTAATTGCACCGCCAGGCTCGGGTAAAACCGTTTTAGGACTTGAAGTTGCTATTCGACTTAATAAACCGACTTTAATACTTGCCCCGACAATTGCAATTCGCAACCAATGGATACAAAGATTTTGTGAACTCTTTCTTCAAACCAACTTGACACCAGATTGGATTTCGAGAGATATTCGCAATCCAAAATTTATGACCGTTGTAACTTATCAAGGACTACACGCAGCTTGTAACAATTGGAGAATTGAAGAAGAAGAATTTGATGACGAAGAAGAAAACGAAGAAAATGGAAACGGCAAATCCACTAACTCAGAACTTGACAAAATTGTAAGTGGACTAAAAGCTCAAAACATCAAAACTATTGTTGTGGATGAAGCTCACCATTTAAAAAATGATTGGTGGCAAACCCTTACAAAAGTAAAAGATAAATTAGATCCAATTATTGTTGGCTTGACAGCTACACCACCCTATGACGTTACAGCCACAGAATGGCAACGCTACATTGACCTAAACGGGCCAGTTGATACTGAAATTTCAGTACCAGAATTAGTGATTGAAGGGGATTTATGCCCACATCAAGATTACGTTCATTTTACTTTGCCAACAGAAAAAGAAAATCAAAAAATTGTTGATTTCAGACAGAACATTGAAAAGCTTTTTCAAGAAATAAAAAATGATGAAACCATTATTCAGGCAATGGAGCAACATCCCATTTGGCAAAACCCTAAGGAGCATTTGGATTGGATTTATAGCAATCTTTCCTTTTATTCAGCTTGCTTGATATTTCTAAAATCGAACAATAAAGAAATACCAGAAACACATCTTGAAGTAATTGGAGACAAGAAATTTCAAATCCCAAAACTCGATTATGAATGGATTGAAACGCTTTTAGATTTCTATCTATACAAAGAAAAAGAGCATTTCAGTAAATTTGAAGAACATCAAAAAACACTTGAAAACCGACTTAGGAGATACGGAGCAATTGAAAGACGACAAATTAACTTTTCTCACAATAAACGTGTGACAGGATTTTTGACTTCAAGCATTAGCAAACTAAATGGCATCAAAGAGATTGTTGATTTCGAATACAAACAATTAGGTAAAGACTTACGGTTGGTAATTCTTTCCGACTTCATCCGAAAAGAATTTTTCATCAATGCACCTGAAAACAATCTCGAACTGAACAAAATTGGAGTCATTCCAATCTTTGAAAAACTAAGACGAGCAAACAAAGGGAATAAAAGAATTGCAGTCCTCACAGGTTCTACGATTATTATTCCCGTTAGTGCTTATGCAGCATTTGAAGCAAAAGCAGCGAAATATGGAATTTTTAAAATCAATTCAAGTCCCGTTCCTTTTGACAACACTTATGTTCTAATAAACCAATCCGAGCGACTTAAACACGACATTGTTCATATTGTAACTCAAATTTTTCAACGGGGAGAAATTGAGGTCTTGATAGGTACAAAATCTTTGCTTGGTGAAGGTTGGGACGCCCCAGCTATCAATTCATTAATCTTGGCAAGTTTTGTTGGTTCGTTTGTACTTTCAAATCAAATGCGTGGCAGAGCCATTAGAACTCAAAAAGGTAATGGCGATAAAACAGGAAATATTTGGCACTTAGCATGTATCGACCCGACATCAACAACAGGTGGTGACGATTTTGATTTACTAAAAAGACGTTTTAGGAGTTTTGTTGGTGTTTCATTTCAAGAGGAACCCGGAATTGAAAACGGAATCGGACGTTTGAATTTGTCGGAAAACATTCATCATAAGGAAGAAGCGGAGACTAAAAATGTTGAAATGTTTTCCTATGCAGGCAGCAGAGAAAACTTAAAACAAAGATGGAAAACGGCACTTGAAACAGGCGTGACACTTGTTGAAGAAATCAAAATTCCATTCCCTGAAGAAAAGGAATACAATGCCGTTAAGTCAATGTACTTAAATAAAACAATTGGTAACCTATTGGCAACTTTAGGCTCGGGCTTAGTTGGTTTTGGTTTAGAAGGATTACAAGGACTTGGCAGAGCGGCTAGAAATATTAGAACTACACAGGACTTGTATTTTTTCCTTGGAATTTTTGGAGCAATAGGAATGCTAATTTTCGGCAGACTGACATTTAAGACTTTAAGACTATTTCTAAAATACAGAGACATATCAAAGGACATTCAACAAATTGGAGACGCACTCCTAAACTCTTTAATTAAAACGGGTGTGATAAATACCGACTATTCAAAATTAAAGGTGGAAACCTCTGTTGACAATTGGGGTGCCATTTATTGCCATTTAGAAGGTGGGACGACTTTCGATAAATCAACTTTTATAAATGCACTTCACGAAGTAATCGCCCCAATTGATAATCCAAGATATGTAATTATCAGAAAGAACATGTTTATGCTTTTTGTTAAGCAAAAGGACTATCATTCAGTTCCTGAAGTACTTGGAAGAAATAAGAATTTAGCGGAATACTTCAAAGATCAATGGGAAAGACTTGTTGGTTCTTGCGACTTGATTTTTACAAGGACAATTGACGGAAGAAAACTACTTTTAAGGTCAAGAGTAAAATCGTTAGCTGCACAATTTGAAGAAAAAGTTGAACATGTAAATAAATGGAAATGAGAAACCTACGCCCAACAATGTATAAGCGTAATGCGGGCTAAACGGATGAAATTGAGCATTTTTGCTCCTAAGAAACTTTGCGGTGGACGGAAAGTGAATAGCTCCGAAACCCCGCACTACGCTTATACTTGACCGTTAGCCATCACCTAAAAAAAACGAACTTGAAATACTCTGATTACATTAACGAAATAACATCAAATGAAATTTATGATGGACTTATTGGATGTGGAATGTTCGCTGAAAAAATCCCAAAATTCTTGACAAGTTCTGATTTTCTTGATTATACCAAAACTCTTGCTTTACCAATAACTAATGTAAAAGACAAAGATTATGTTAGATACTCAAGTATGCGGAATATTAATATTCCAAGACCTATGGCTATTCCCGAACCATTTGCATATACAAACCTTTGCAATTCAATATCGCAAGATTGGAATCGGATTCAAAAATTCTTTGAATTTGAAACTAGAAATCAAGAATATAAAGTAAGTAGAATTCATTTAAGAAAAATGGACAATACGTGTGCACTTTTTGAAATGAATTATAAAAATTACGAAAAGGATGATTCGCCAGAAGAAGAACTTTTAATTAAAAGTAAATATTTAGTAAATGCTGATATTTCGAATTTTTTTCCTAGCATATACAGCCATTCAATTCCTTGGGCTTTGAAAGGAAAGCAATTTTGCAAATTAAGAGTTAATAGAGGTTCTCATTTATGGTTTAATCAATTAGATTTTTACACTAGAAATGTAAAGTATGGAGAAACTAATGGCGTTTTGATTGGTCCGCACGTCTCTAATCTGATTTCGGAAATTATTTTAGCCAAAGTAGACAAATCATTAATTCAGAAAGGATACAGCTTCTTACGATTCATAGATGATTATACTTGTTATGTTGAATCATACGAACAAGCAGAAAACTTTCTAATTGACCTATCAGAAGAACTTAAAAAATATGAACTTAAACTAAACGACAAAAAGTCAGAAATAGTTCCATTACCTCAAGCAAGTGTTAAAAATTGGGTAAATAAGTTAAACAACTACATTTTCACTAATACTTATCAACATCAAGGAAAGGAATCATTGAGGCTAAAAGAGCTAAAAGCTTTTCTTGATTTTACAATTCAATTGTTTCTCGATGAAAAAAAAGATAGTGCAATACTTAACTATGCAATAAAAATCATTTCAAAAAAACATATAGGAGTAAATGCAAGAAAATATTTTATAAATCAAATTCATCATTTGGTTTTATTGTTTCCTTATTTAATTCACTTACTTGACGAATACGTTTTTGAACCACATAACTTAACGAGTAACGAAATCAAGAATATTTCCCAAAACATCTATGAATACGGCTTGAAAAAGAGATTCTATGAAGCAAACTCTTACGCTTTATTTTGGTCATTGAAATATAATTTTCAATTAGATGGAATACTAACGGATTTAAAAAAGAATTCAGAAAAGTCTGAAGATACTGTTTATCTACTTCTTGCATATTTGTATGAAAAAAGACTTGGCAATTCTCTAACAGATTATAGAAAAATAGCTCGAAAACTAAAACCAGATTTTGACAGATTTTGGCTGTTTATTTATGAGGTTCTTGCTTGGACTGAGTTATCAAGTGAATTCAGAGCAATGAAGCAAAATTCAGGAATATCATTTGTAAAACAAGCTTATAGATAAAAAAGGCGAATGGCTAACAATGTGTATAAGTAATAGCGGCTTAAGTGATAAAACGAAATTATAAACATAAAACAAAGGTCAATGCAAAACCGAAAGGTTTGTGAGCAGAAAACCACTACTACTCATACACGAGACCGTTGTAGTGCATTTGAAAAAACCGATATGCTGAAAATAATCCGAATAATATTTTACATAGTGTTGAACGAATCCTCCCTACCGGTCGGAAGCCCTTCTCAGGATCTTATAGCGGAAGTTTCTTTTGTAAATATAATAGATTTATTAATTTGTAGCTAAATTT
>NZ_JBHMFC010000080.1:0-555 GCF_042427585.1 Mariniflexile ostreae
CAAGCTTTGTACATTCCAAACCCTAAAGGCTGCATAAGACAGTCGCTAAAAGTACCTTTTTTTTTAGTAAAGGGCAGGGGCAGGTCTTTGGTGGTTGCTAACAGCTTTTCTGAACACGCTTGGTCGTTAACATAAATAGTGCTTTGGGTGGCGACCTCAAAATCGGCCAACGTTGTAGGCACTTTTGCTTTGTCGCACTTGCATTTTGCGCCTTGGCATACGGTGTATACCCCTGCCTTGTTTGGTTTGGCTGAAGCCTCTGGGTTTTCTGTATTATTATCTGCCATATTGCTAAACTTGTTTTAAAGTTAATACAACTTGTTTTTTATTATTAGTATACATATGCTTGAGTCTGCCCTCTCACGCTTATAATTTAAAAGTGTGCACATTTTGCATCTCTATTTTTAAAACCAATATTACTTGCTCCCTTTTGTATATAAGCATAAACCCCCTATGTTTTTATTATTCCAAACTTTATAACTAATTATTACCTCCTTATTAGTTGTTTACCTAAAGTATGGCCTGGTTTTAAAAACATAGCTCCACAACTATTCA
>NZ_JBHMFC010000081.1:0-125596 GCF_042427585.1 Mariniflexile ostreae
TTTTTAGTGCGCTTGTAGAGTCCCATGAAAATTATTTTTAGTCTGCAAACCAAAAATAAGGGATTCTCAAGCTTCTTTAAAACTTAAACTTTCGGATAGTTGTGGGTTTATAATTAAGTTTATTTTTTTTCTTTTGAATGGCTGCGTTTCTAAATTCTTGGTTTCTTGCTCTAATATAAACACTAAACTTTATAGTTTTGTTTTTATGTTTATTAAACCTCCCAATCTCGCGTTAAGGATTGCAGTGGAAAGCCCGCAGCGCCCCGATTATTTTTCGGGAGCGCGAGGACTTGCAGCGAAAAGCCTGACCCTTTTTTAGGGTAACGCCCAAATGTTTAAAATTGTTTAGATAGTGTAGTGCTTTTTATTGTAATTTTGCACTTAAGTAAATCGCCTTATCGCTGTTGCGTTTCGATAGTTATCGGGATGGAATGGAGGAAAGTCCGAACACCGCAGTGCAACATAGTGGCTAATTACCACCAGCCGTGAGGTTAGGAAAAGTGCAACAGAAAGTATGTACAGGTTATGCTGTAGTGAAACCAGGTAAACTCTATGTGGTGCAATGTCATGTAAACCAATGTCTTGGTAATTGTTGTTATGATGATAACCGAGAACGGGCGGCACGCTCGAATATTGGAGGGTAGGCAGCTAAAATGTATTGGTAACAATGCATTCAGATAAATGATAAGGGTTACACTTTGGTGTGAAACAGAATTCGGCTTATAGATTTACTTACTTTTACAAAAGTGCGATCAAAACTGGTCGCACTTTATGTTTTTATATGGGGTAATCGATTGTTAATCTATGTCTTACCTTATTGTCTTTTCTTTATTTGAAAATTATTTAGATTAATTTTAAACAAGTAAAACATGACATTTATCAGTTAAAGTTTTCTTAAATTGACTGAGTTTTGTTTTTGATTATAGAGTTCCGACAGAGAATGGATCATTCCTTTTTGTAAAGATTAATGTTTTTTAATGGGAACGATATACCATGCAGCCAGTGAATATGATGTGAAACAGTTTTATAGAATTCTAAATAATGCCAAAAAACAAATAGGTTTTATATAATAACCATTTTCTTAATCAGATATAGTAAAGTGAAGTTTAAAAACAACATATTGCCCGATAAAAAAACGCGATGGCGAACGGTTGCTGTTTTTTTAATTGCAGTAATTACTGGCTTAGGATTTTTTATGGCAAAGGAGGCCGAATTGGTGTCGTACATGTCCGATGATCCTTTGGCTTGTGTTAACTGCCATGTAATGACTCCAGTTTACAACAGCTGGATGCACAGTTCGCATCGCCAATGGGCATCTTGTAACGACTGCCATGTGCCGCATAATAATATTGTTAATCAG
Source organism: Mariniflexile ostreae (assembly GCF_042427585.1). NCBI lineage: Bacteria > Pseudomonadati > Bacteroidota > Flavobacteriia > Flavobacteriales > Flavobacteriaceae > Mariniflexile > Mariniflexile ostreae. The sequence continues at coordinate 1,361 of NZ_JBHMFC010000081.1, forward strand.
TATTATTTTAAAGCCAAAGACGGGCTGTTTCACGCTTCTGTTTTTACCATGCGGGCAGAGCCGGAAGTAATGTTTATGCGAGAGGCTTCTGAAGAAGTGGTTCAAGACAATTGTATTCGCTGCCACGTACAACAAGTGACCCAAACTAAATATGATGGCTGGATTGATGATCATGCCAAGAATAGAACCGACAGACAGTGTTGGAGCTGCCATCAAGAAGTGCCACACGGCAAAATACACGGTATATCCACTATAAGAAACAATATAGCGCCCATTCCCACAGATACTGAGAAAACTGTGATTCCGGAGTGGTTAGAAAAACAAATAAATGACAAATAACTAAACCTAAAATGATACATCCATAACTACATTTTTATACCGTAAAAAACAGTTTTACAACATTAGGGTTGTGGAGATGGCAATTAAAAAAACAAATTTTACAGATGAAAAACAAAGTACTATTTATCGTTACCGCAGTAGTCGTGTTTCTACTAGGATTATTGGCGTCCAGTATTATTAACAGAAAAAACGAAGCCAAATACATGTATGTGCCACAGGTGGAGATAGGTGAAAACGAACCTAGAAATGAAGAATGGGGGAAAAATTTTCCTGCAGAGTATCAATCGTTTCTGCAAACAGCAGATTCCAGTTTTGCTTCGCTTCAAGGCGGTTCTGCTATGCGCGATATGCTTCATGAGGATTCCCGTTTGGTCGTACTTTGGGCTGGATATGGGTTTTCAAAAGAATATACGCAAGGCAGAGGCCATATATATGCCATTGAAGATATTACAAACTCCTTACGTACAGGCGCGCCAACAGGTAGTGATGATGGTCCTATGCCAGCGACGTGTTGGACTTGTAAAGGGCCAGATGTACCACGTTTGATGAATGAGCATGGTATTGCCGAGTTTTATTCTGGCACTTGGTCTTCTAAAGGTGCTGAAGTGGTAAACCCAATTGGTTGTGCCGATTGCCACGATTCTAAAACTATGAAATTAACCATTACAAGGCCTGCATTAATTGAGGCTTTTGAAGAGATGGGCAAAGATATCAATAAAGCGACGCACCAAGAAATGCGTTCTTTGGTATGTGCCCAATGCCATGTGGAATACTATTTCGATAAAAATTTACCAGGAAAAGAAGGGGTTCCTTATTTGAAATTTCCTTGGAAAAATGGGATGAGCGTTGAGGCGATGGAAGAATATTATGATGAAATCGAATTTAGTGATTGGACGCATCAATTAAGTCGTGCGCCAATGCTTAAAGCCCAGCATCCTGGCTATGAAACCTATTTAACAGGAGTGCATGCCGATAGAGGCGTATCTTGTGCAGATTGCCATATGCCTTATAAGAGTGAAGGCGGCCAAAAATTTACAGACCACCATATCCAGTCGCCATTAAACAATATGGCAAATGCGTGCCAAGTGTGTCATAGAGAAGATGCTGAAAAATTGAAATTAAATGTTTACGACCGTCAGCGTAAAGCTTCTGAAAACAGAATAAAACTGGAGGATATTTTAGTAAAAGCCCACATAGAAGCTAAAAAAGCATGGGATTTAGGTGCTACGGAAGAGCAAATGAAAGATATTTTAATGGATATCCGCCATGCCCAATGGCGCTGGGATTTTTCTGCTGCGTCTCACGGGGCATCATTCCACGCTCCTGTTGAAACCGCTCGGATTATGGGTGGCGCTTTTTCAGTTATTCAAGAAGGACGTTTAAAATTAGCGCGTTTATTGGCAGAACTTGGCCATAACCAACCTGTTGATATGCCCGATATTTCAACTAAGGAAAAAGCACAAAAATATATCGGTTTGGATGTGGATCAGTTGATGAAAGAAAAAGAAGCATTTAAACAAAACTTAGTACCTAAATGGCTTGAAGAGGCGAAAACTCGCGAAGCAGGATATGGTTCTAAAAAAGTATCAATGACAGAATAAGAAGGTCACGCTTCTTTTATAACAACTAATAAAAAAGATAACATTTGGGGATAAAATACACCACAAATGTTATCTTCTTTTTTATAGAAATTTTATGCAAAAATTATATAAATTTTTCTCGTCTTCAAGCCTAGCGCTTTTATTATTATTGATTTTTGCTATAGCCATGGCCGTAGCAACTTTTGTGGAAAATGATTTTGGTACCGCTACCGCTTGGGTTATCATTTATGATGCTTGGTGGTTCGAACTGGTTATGCTAGGCTTAGCTCTTAGTTTTATTGCCAACATTTTTAAATATAAGTTGCTGCGTAAAGAAAAATGGGCGGTTTTATTATTTCATTTGTCATTTATCGCGATTATTTTGGGTGCTTCTATAACACGCTATGCCTCCTATGGTGGTATTATGAGAATTCGGGAAGGGGCGTCTTCTAATATTGTTATTTCAGATACTAATTTTTTAACGGCAACTCTAACCGATGGTACTAACACGAAAACCATTAAAAAGAAACTGTCGTTTTCTCCAATAGGGAATAATGATTTTGTTTTAAAAACAGATTTTAACAATATACCAATAGAGATTTCACACAAAGAATTTATTGCAGATGCTGTACCAGAAGTTGTGCATGATGATGTTTCGGGAAAACCTCTTTTAGAAATGGTTGTAACCCATGGTGAAGGACGAAACACTATATTTCTTAAAAAAGGAGAAGTAAAGACTATTGGTGACCATCATCATGAGATTGGTTTTGAGTCTGACAAGGAAGGTATTATCAATATTTCGGAAATTGATGGTGCTTTTAGTCTTAAAGCCCCTCACGATTTAGACTTCTTTATCATGGCTTCCCAACAGGCTGGTAAAGTTTTTAAAGATAGTTTGCAGCCCATTACATTACGCACCTTATATAGAGCGGGCGATATGTCTTTTGTGCCTTTGGCTTATTATGAAAAAGGGAGTTTTCATTTAAAAAGCGATTCGGAAAAGGTAAAAGACAATGATAGCACTAAAGACGATGCGCTAATTGTAAATGTTTCGGTTGGTAACGGTGAGCAACAGCCTGTAAACATTTTATACAGACAGGGTTTTCTGCCAACGCATCACCATACAGAAATTAATGGGATAAACATAGCATTGTCATATGGTGCTGCGGCCATAAAAACACCTTTTTCAATTAAGTTGAATGATTTTCAATTGGAGCGATACCCAGGCTCTTCAAGTCCTTCTGCTTATGCCAGTGAAGTTTCAATTTTAGATAATGGCGAAAACATGCCTTATAGAATTTTTATGAATAATGTTCTGGACTATAAAGGCTATCGGTTTTTTCAAGCCAGTTATGATACTGATGAAAAAGGCACAGTACTTTCTGTAAACCATGATAGAGTAGGGACGTTTGTAACCTATTTGGGGTATTTGCTGTTGATGGTAGGGATGTTCTTTACGTTATTTGGAAAAACATCACGCTTTCAACTTATTAGTAAAAAATTAAAAAAACTAAAAAAGAAAACGGTTATCGCTGTAGGACTACTTCTTTTTGGGCTTTCTGCTCCTGTTTTTGCACAAGTTCCATCAGATTCTTTAACTGTAGTAATTGAAAAAGCGTTAAAGACCCAGAACATAGATAAGCAACATGCAGACTTTTTTGGTAGACTTTTGGTACAGGATTTAGATGGACGGATAAAACCAATCAATACCTTGGCATCGGAAATTATTAGAAAGATTTCTCGGAAGTCAAAATTCACTTATCCATTAGAACATGAGACTATTCAATTAAATGTTAATCAAACCTTTTTGGCGATGCATATGCTGCCACAAGTATGGCAGCGTATTCCGCTTATAAAAGTAGATTTTGAAAAAATAGGAAAATTACTGGATAGTATCCCCGTGGGAAAAAATAAACTTGTCGCTTTTACTGATCTTTTAAATGAAAAGGGAGATTATATCTTAGCGAGCCAAGTGGAGGATGCTAATGTGAAAAAACCTGCTGAGCGTAATGAATTTGATAAAGAAGTTTTGAAAATTGATGAGCGTTTCAATATTCTTTATAATGTTTTTATTGGGAATTATTTAAAAATACTACCTAATAAAAATGATGATAACCATACATGGTTTAGTTATACGCATCATTTTGACGATTTTCCTGAAGAAGATGCCCAATTTGCAGAAACCATTATCCCTACTTATTTTAAGGATGTTTCCATGGGAAATTATGTTGGTGCTCATGAAAAACTTATGTATATTAAAAAGTACCAAGAAGTGTTAGGTGCAGAGGTTATACCAACACCAGAGCGTATTGAAGCAGAGTTATGGTACAATAAGGCCAATGTGAATTTCTGGTTATTTCAAGTTTTCTTTACATTAGGCTTTATCTTGCTAATTTTAGCTATTGTTAGAATGTTTTCTAATAAAAAATGGGTAGAAGTTGCGAATAATACCCTAGTAGTACTCACTCTAATATCTTTTTTATGTTTTACAGGGAACATTTTGTTGCGTTGGTATGTCGCCCAGCACGCGCCTTGGAGTAACGGTTACGAAATGTTGATTTTTGTAGCGTGGGTATTAGTGCTTTGTGGATTACTAACGTTTAGAAAATCGGATTTCTCTTTGCCTTTGGCTACTTTGTTTTCTGGTGCTTTATTGTTTGTAAGCTACTTAGATTGGTTAAGTCCGGAAATCACCAATTTAATGCCCGTATTAAAATCCTATTGGTTAAAAATTCATGTGGCAACCATTGTGAGCAGTTATGCACCCTTGGCTTTATCGGCCGTACTGGGCTTGATGGCCTTACTGTTAATGATTTTTAGAACATCAAAAACAAAAGATATTATAGATGTAAAAATAAAAGAAATCACTTATATCAATGAAATGTCCATGACTATTGGCTTATTTGTTTTGGCTATAGGTACCTTTTTAGGAGGGGTTTGGGCAAACGAATCATGGGGCCGGTATTGGGCATGGGATCCTAAAGAAACCTGGGCCTTAATAAGTATTATAGTATACGCTATTGTGTTGCATTTACGTTTTGTACCCCAATTAAATAATGCTTATGTACTTAATATGGCGAGTATGTTTGCATTTTGGTCTATAATTATGACGTCTTTTGGGGTTAATTATTATTTAGCAGGGCTACATAGTTATGCGGCAGGAGATCCACTACCTATTCCTTCATTTGTTTATGTGTTAGCTGTTCTTATGGTTATAATTGCTGTTTTAGCAGCTTACAGAAATAAAAGAAAAAAAAATATTTAATGCGATAACTAGAATGTTTTTTTAAACCATACTGTGTTTTACACTTCATTTATATAAAATAGCCCCATTTTTTTATCAAGAACATGTGGCTATTTTTTTATATCCATATTGAAATGAGAAAACAGTGCGTTAAGCTTTCTGTTTTTCACATTAAGTTTTCCATGTGATATATTTTAATACGGTGCGGTTAAGCTAATGTAATACCATACATAAGGCCGTGCTTATAGGGATGAGAATTTAAGGGGCAAGTGCGATAATATGAGATATATCATAAATTATAAAAACAACAGCTTTTATATTTGTTAGGTTATAAAATATTCTGTTTATGATAAAATATAAAAAATGATAACTTAAAATCAGAAAAAAAATGAAAAAACAATATTTAGTATTGAGCATATTGGTGTTAGCCATGCAGTTTGCACAAGCGCAATTTTCTTTGGATGGTGAATTTAGACCGCGAACGGAATATCGTAATGGCTACGGTAGCATTATTCCTAGCGCAGAAGATTCTGGCTTTGGTGTTTCTACTAGAGTACGTTTAAACGCTGGTTATGCCGTAGAGGCTTATAAATTCTATATTAGTCTTCAAGATGTTATGGTTTGGGGAGAAAACAGACAGATATTGCCGTATGATCAAAACAACTCGTTTGCTGTTTTCCAAGCTTGGGCCGAAGTTAATTTGGGAGAAGGTTTTTCAACTAAATTAGGCCGCCAAGTGCTTTCTTATGACGATCAACGCATATTTGGTGGTTTAGATTGGGCACAACAAGGCCGTAATCACGATGCCGCATTGTTAAAATACAATAAAGGTGATTTTATGGCAGACATAGGTTTGGCTTTTAATCAAGATTATTCTCACCCTACAGGTTTTGTTTCTTCTGGAACTGGGTATAATACTACGGGGTTCTTTTCTTATAAAACCATGCAATACTTATATTTAAAAAACGTTTGGCAAAATTTTACAGGGAGCTTGTTGGTGTTGAATAATGGATTTCAAAAATTTGATAGCAATACAGAACCAGATGGTGTTGATAATATCCAAACCATAGGGACCCATGTAAATTATAAAAAAGGAGATTTTGGAATAGCGGCAAATGCCTTCTTGCAAACCGGAGATCAAGTGGATAATGCTTATTTGTTAGGTTTAGACCTTAATTATACAGCTACCAATAAATTAAACCTAGGAGTGGGTGTGGAGTTAATGAGTGGCGATGATAATACAACCGCAGATACAGAAGCTTTTGCGCCCTTGTTTGGAACCAATCATAAATTTAATGGATTTATGGATTATTTCTATGTTGGAAATCATATTAACAGCATTGGATTATTTGATGTTCATATTAGTGCCGATTATGCACTAAACAACACGTCTAGCGTAATGATAAAAGTATTGAATTTTAGTGGTGACAAAAAATTAGCAAGCGGAGAAAAGTCTTTAGGTACTGAAGTAGATTTAGTATACTCTAAAACTTTTAAAGGTTATAGTTTAGCATTGGGCTATTCCCATATGTTCGAAAGTGATGGTATGTATGAGTTAAAAGGCGTTTCTAAAAATGATGCAGCAGATGTGCAAAATTGGGCTTGGGCGATGTTGGTTATAAAACCCAAGTTTTTAAATTAATACCAACAGAGAGGGCTTGTGCAGTGGGTTAGAGTATCTGTTTTATACGCGTGGCACGGCCTATTATGTTAAAAAAAAGTTTCCCATATTTAAAACGGTATTGTTAACTAAGTTATTAAAAAGATAGAATTGGTTTAGCCTTTTATGATACAAACTATTAAATAGGGTATTATACTTTATAAATACCATGTTTTATAGCGTATAGTACTAAACCAATTCTGTTTCTCACATTCAATTTTTGAAACAGACAGTCTCTATACCCATCTATGGTTTTAGGACTTAAAAACATTTTGTCAGCAATTTCTTTGTAGGTCATTTCAGAACAGACGTGAGTGATGAATTCTATTTCTCTATTCTTGAGCTTAATATCATCTGTCTGTTCCGTGTTATTTAGCGAGTTTATTAAAATATTGGATACATCTCGAGTATGATAATACCCATGTTTTATAGTTTCGGTTAACGCTAGTTCTAAAATATCTTTTTCCACATCTTTTAGCAAATACCCTTTTGCACCAACTTTTAGCATTTTAATAATAGTAGCGTCTTCTTCTTCTACGGAAAGTGCTATAACTTTGATGTCAGGATATTGCTTGGTTATTATTTCTGTAGTTTCTATGCCATTTAATATGGGCATTTTCACATCCATAAGTATTAGGTCTGGAATATTGCTTGTCGTTTTAAGCATTGTAAGCAACGCTTTACCATGCTGGCATGTGTAGAGCACATTAAAGTCTGGAAACGAATTAACTAGACCTGCTATGGCTTGAGAGAGTAAGAGGTGGTCCTCAACAACAACTACAGTATAGGGTTTCATAGGTTAAATTTATATATTATAGTAAGTTTTGTTCCTTTATGTAAATCGGAAAGAATAACAGCATCGGCATGAATTAATTTAGCCCTGTTTTTTATGTTTATAAGGCCAATTCCCGAATTGCTTGGTGCGTTTACGTTAAAACCTTGTCCGTCATCTTTAGCTTCAATAATTAGCGAATCGGTTTTATAATGCACCAACACATCTAAATGTGTCGCTTTGGCGTGCTTTATGGTGTTTGAAAAAAACTCTTGCACCATTCTAAAAAGCATGATTTTTATGTTGGTATCTAAGGGCACGACTTGTCCGTTAACGGTAAAGCTAGAAATTATAAAATTGAGTCTATTAAACCGTCCAATTTCTTCACCAATAGCCTGTTCTAAGCTTATATTTTTTAGAGCATCTGGATTTATTGATTTAGACAGGATTCTTAATTCTTGTAGGCTTTTGTTTAGCGTTTGTTTTACATCTTCAATACCCAAGTGATTTTGTAACTGTATTTTTGCTAAAGTAAGCAATTGCCCAATGTTATCATGTAGCTCCCAACTAATGTTGCGAAAAGTTTCTTCTCTAATTTCAATTTGAGCTTTAGATAGCTCTTGCTCAAAGCGTTTTTTTATATGCTCTTGTTCAAAAAGTAAAGTGTTTTTCTTTTTTTGAAAGAGGAGAAATAAAGAAATCATCGTAAATACTAAAATGAATAATATTACAGAGGATATAATTAAAAATGATTGTATTTCTTTTTCGTCCATATAAAACCTATCATGTAACAGCCATATAAAACCACATTTAGAAAAAACAGGATACTAACAAAAATAGGGTTATCTACCCAAAAGTTAAAATATTCTGATAGCAATATAAATGGTATCATGCTTATATTAAATAAAACCAAAGCAATGGTAATCCAAAAACTCAATTTATATTTTAAATTTAAGATGTAATCGGCATTGAATAATTGATGAAGATAGAGCCCAGTTAATATAAGTAAAAAGAAAGCTCCGGTAATAAAACTATATTGATGGAGATTGGGCTTAGTAAAATTAAAAAAATAAACAATAAAAAATAGAAAACCAAACACGAGTATTATTCTTTTATACATTGTTTTTAATAACACGCTATGGTACCACCAATAATAGAATAAAAAACTGATACCGGTGTAGATATAATAGGCCCAAGTATTATCTATTTCAAATAAAGGTCTTATTAAAACACCTATAACGGTATCAAATATAAAAGTTAACCATAAGAAATGTAAAAAATAGCGTTCTGTAGAACTTTTATACTTCTTGTAGTGGATTAATGCCAAGATAGCAGCTGTAAGTTCCAATAAATGGATTAAATAGTATAAAAAATAATAGGAATCGCTCATCTTTACAAGGCATCATTTATTTTATTATCTTTTTTGGAGGTCGTCCTGCATGACCATAATTATAAGCACGTATGCTTTGAATGTTGTCATTGCTTAAAATAAAACTTGAAGACGAAATACCTGCTTTAGAAATCGATTTAGTGCCAGTAGGTACTAAAAAAACAGTTGAATACCCAGGGTCTGGATACTGTTTTTCCTTTGGATAGGCTCCGTTATAAATACGGATCCCTAAATTTTTATATCCTTGGGATTTTGCTTCTTGTTCCACATAAGCAATATATTTTTTTAGTTGATCAAGATCAAACCAAAATTCGCGAGCATCCTCCATATCTAAAGATTTATTGATTATGCTAGCTCTAGTGTTTATGTATTCTTCTTCTAAATTACTGGCATATTCATAATCGATGGTTTGTTTTGGAGCGCTAATCTTTTCGGGTTTCTGTTGCTCCGAAGGCTTTTCTTTTGTGACATTGTTACACGACACTAATAAGCATACGGTAAAAATGACTAAAACACTGATTTTGTGAATTGCATTTGTTTTCATAAAATATAGTTTATTGGTTTGGTCAAATGTACAGTTTATTATCTAAAATTAAATTATCCAGAATGGAGCTGTGTTTTGATCATTGTTGTCAATGTCTTGTCCATAAAGGGATAGTGTGTTTTGCTAGCTGTTTTTATAGGGGTATTTCTGATTGAAAAAGGGAAAAACACCTATAGTGGACAAGTAAAACCCTTGTAGTTTTTAAGGGGCTCTTCTTTTAGCATTTTAGGGATTTCACTCTTGAACGGTAAAGCTCCTAAAAATACATTTGCCAAGTAAACATATAATCAGGAACACATGAACATTTCAATCCACACGTTTTTTATAAAAAACGTTTTGTACTTACTAGGTCTGTGTATGCTTTCTATAAACATCTACTCTCAGGGTTTTAGTGGTTTAGAACACAAAAAATTAAACAAATGGAGTGCAGCTAACCAAAAAAAAACGTCTCGAAAAACATTCATTATTCCAAAAAATATTGCTTTAAAAAACCCTATTTCAAGAAGTGAGTGGACAGAGACCAAATATGAAATCAGTTGGAATTTAAAAGGAGAATTAAAACCTATGGAGATTCCAAAACCTCATAACACTTGGCATATGGATAATATGTCTTTTATTACTTTATCACCAAAATTTAAAAGAAAAAAAATGAATATCGATGCAGGCCGCCGAACTGCCTTTAACGCTAATAACTGCATGAGTGGCAACTGCTAGATTGGGGGCTAGAGCCTCTGGTTTATTGTAAATAGAGAATTATGACACTGATTTATATTTATGATAACCCTAAAATTTATAAATACCTGTCCACCAAAGCTCGCTTGGTTTTAATATGAAGTAAATGACCCAAAGTTTTCTTTCATGCGGTATATAACCGAAAACCATTTGCAGACGATAATTAAATACGTTCTCTTATAAAGGCGGGTGGTGGCAGTATTTTTAAAGTCCAAGTAGCTAGTTCGTAATTATGAAAGCACTTAAAAAACGGCTCTTAAAACCCTAGATCAAGGGCTGTGCTATAATTTTTTTAATAGAGTCCTGAACGTATTTTAGGGCTTTATTTTTTTATAAGAATTTTTATACTTTTACTGTTTCTAAATAAAATAATTTCTTACATTTAAACAGTAAATAAATCATATGCTTAAAAAAGTGTTTGCCAGTGCAGTTTTTGGTGTAGAGGCTTCAACAGTTACTGTTGAGGTAAATACAGATAAGGGGGTGGGATATCATTTAGTTGGCTTGCCAGATAATGCCATTAAAGAAAGTAACTTTCGTATAGCTGCTGCGCTTCAGAATAACGGATACAAAATCCCAGGTAAGAAAATCATCATCAACATGTCTCCAGCAGATTTGAGAAAAGAAGGCTCTGCTTATGACCTCACGTTGGCAATTGGTATTTTAGCTTCAACAAATCAAATTCAATCGGAAGATTTAGATCGCTATTTGATTATGGGCGAACTATCATTAGATGGTAGCTTACAACCCATAAAAGGTGCTTTGCCTATTGCGGTAAAAGCAATGGAAGAGGGGTTTAAAGGATTTATTCTTCCCTTTCAAAATGCGAAAGAAGCTGCTATTGTAGAAGGATTAGAAGTTTATGGTATCGAGAACATAAAACAAGTTATTGATTTTTTTGATAAAGGTGAAGCACTCGAGCAAACCATCATCAACATTCGTGAAGAGTTTGAAAAAAACTTGAACTATCCTGAATTTGACTTTTCAGATGTTAAAGGGCAAGAAGGCATTAAACGCTGTATGGAAATTGCAGCCGCAGGTGGTCATAATATTATTTTAATAGGCCCACCAGGAGCAGGTAAAACAATGTTAGCAAAGCGTTTATCTAGTATTTTACCGCCTATGACTTTGCATGAGGCTTTAGAAACCACTAAAATCCACTCTGTGGTAGGACGTGTAAAAGACACAGGGCTAATGGCCCAACGGCCGTTTAGAAGTCCGCACCACACGATATCGAATGTGGCTTTAGTTGGTGGTGGAAGCTATCCGCAGCCTGGTGAAATATCACTATCCCATAACGGTGTATTGTTCTTAGACGAACTCCCGGAATTTAAACGTGAGGTTTTAGAAGTAATGCGCCAACCGCTTGAAGATCGGGAGGTCACCATTTCTCGAGCGAAATTTACAGTAACCTATCCCTCATCATTTATGCTAGTGGCAAGCATGAACCCAAGTCCAGGAGGGTATTTTAACGACCCTAATGCTCCAGTAACATCTAGTCCTGCCGAAATGCAACGCTATTTAAGTAAAGTTTCTGGCCCTTTATTAGATAGGATTGATATCCATATTGAAGTTACGCCTGTGCCGTTTGAAAAGCTTTCCGACGATAGAAAAGGAGAAACCTCTATTGAAATTAGACAGCGCGTTACAAAAGCAAGGGAAATCCAAACCGATCGCTTTAAAGATTCAGATGCCGTGCATTATAATGCTCAAATGAATACTAAACAAATAAGAAAACATTGTGTTTTAGATGAGGGGTCTAAACTTTTATTAAAAACAGCTATGGAACGTTTAAACTTATCCGCTAGAGCTTACGATAGAATTTTAAAAGTGTCTCGAACCATTGCAGATTTAGAGGCATCTGTTACGGTAAACGGAAGCCATATAAGTGAAGCTATTCAATATAGAAGCCTGGATAGGGAAGGGTGGTTGGGGTAAAGTGTTTTAAAGATTTTATTCGCTATTATTTCTAAACACCTAATAAAAAAGACAGATATTTTAAATTATCTGTCTTTTCAATTAGTGTCGTAATCGTTTTTATTTTAAAGTTCCAACCATTTCTTCTGGTTTAACCCATGCATCATAATCTTCTGCAGTAACATAGCCTAGTCTTACCGCTTCTTCCTTTAAGGTTGTACCATTTTTATGTGCGGTATTTGCTATTTCAGCAGCTTTATAATACCCGATTTTAGGGTTTAAGGCTGTTACAAGCATTAAAGAATTGTTCAATAATTTGGTAATAACGTCTTGGTTTGGTTCAATACCAATAGCACAATTTTCATCAAAACTAACACAAGCGTCTCCAATTAATTGTGCAGACTGTAATACATTTGCTGCCATCACAGGTTTAAAAACATTCAGTTCATAATGGCCTTGCATACCGCCCACAGCTACTGCTACATCATTCCCTATTACTTGGGCACAGACCATGGTCAATGCTTCACATTGTGTCGGGTTCACTTTTCCAGGCATAATAGAGCTACCAGGCTCATTCGCTGGAATAATAATTTCGCCAATACCACTTCTTGGGCCAGAAGCCATCATTCTTACATCATTAGCTATTTTGTTTAAAGAAACCGCCAATTGCTTTAATGCTCCATGACTTTCTACTAAAGCATCATGTGCAGCTAGGGCTTCAAATTTATTTGGTGCAGTTATAAAGGGAAGCTCTGTGAGTTTTGCAATATATTCTGCTACGCGTTTACTATAGCCTTTAGGTGTGTTTAACCCTGTTCCAACAGCCGTACCGCCCAAAGCCAATTCACTTAAATGTGGTAAAGTGTTTTCTAAAGCTTTAAGGCCATGATCTAATTGCGCTACGTATCCAGAGATTTCTTGTCCCAATGTTAATGGTGTAGCATCCATAAGGTGTGTTCTACCAATTTTTACAACATTTTTGAAAGCTTCAGATTTCTTTTTTAAGGTATCTCGCAATTGTTTCACCCCTGGGATGGTTGTTTCTACTATTTTTTTATAAATAGCAATATGCATCCCTGTTGGAAACGTATCGTTTGAAGATTGTGACTTGTTAACATCATCATTGGGCTGAATAACCTTTTCACCTTCACCAATTTTTCTTCCAGCTAATTGTTGGGCCCTATTCGCAATCACTTCGTTTAAATTCATATTGCTCTGGGTGCCAGAACCTGTTTGCCAAATAACCAAAGGAAACTGGTCATCATGCTTGCCTTCTAAAATTTCATCACAGACCTGGGCAATCAAATCACGTTTTTCTATAGGTAATACGCCTAATTCGCAATTGGTGAATGCTGCTGCTTTTTTGAGATAAGCAAAACCATAGATAATCTCTAATGGCATGGAGGACGCAGGCCCTATTTTGAAATTGTTTCTAGAGCGTTCTGTTTGTGCTCCCCAAAGTTTGTCGGCAGGTACATTTACCTCACCCATGGTATCTTTCTCTATTCTAAAACTCATCATAGTGACTATTAAAATTAAGTTACAAAGTTAATGGTTTTAAGGGGGATTTTTTACTGATATATGTTAGTTTTTATATGATATTTTTAACATATATATAACGCAATAGCTTTAATAAAAAATAAAATAAATGGTATCTTAGCTAGATTCAGATTTTAAATTAAATATCTATTTAAAATTTATTTATAAACATAAAAAAAATAGTAATATGGCAACGATTAGATTAGGAGATGAAGCCCCAAACTTTACAGCAGAATCCACAGAAGGAACTATTAATTTTCATGAATGGCTAGGCGACAGTTGGGGTGTTCTGTTTTCACATCCAGCAGATTATACGCCTGTATGCACGACGGAATTGGGTGCTGTAGCAAGATATAAAGAACAATTTGATAAACGTAACACTAAGGTTATAGCATTAAGTGTTGATGGTTTGGAATCTCATAAAGGTTGGGTTAAAGATATTAATGAAACACAGAATACCACGGTTAACTTTCCCATTATAGCAGATGAGGATAGAAAAGTATCTGAGCTTTATGATATGATTCACCCAAATGCAGACGATAAATTGACGGTTCGTTCTGTATTTGTTATTGGTAAAGACAAAAAAGTTAAATTAATCATTACTTATCCAGCTTCAACTGGAAGAAATTTTGATGAATTACTGCGTGTTATCGATTCTTTACAATTAACGGCTTATCATAAAGTGGCAACACCAGCAAACTGGAATAGTGGAGAAGACGTGGTTATTTCTCCAGCCATTACTAATGAGCAGATTCCATCTTTGTTCCCGAAAGGACATACTGAGATAAAACCATATTTAAGAATGACACCTCAGCCAGATTTGAAATAAATAATAAGGCTATAAATAGTTTAAAAACATCATAGGAAACTGTGATGTTTTTTGTTTTTGTATGTAGTATAACCTAGTAGACTATACCTTGTTTTTTTTTTAGAGGAATACTCGTAATTATCACGAAGCAATCCTTTACCCCTTTAGATTGATTTAATTTTATTCTGTATAAGTATCCCATACGTCATTTAAATAATTATAAATAGCGCTTTTTTTACCATTTTTATGATAAGTGGTTTTTTCTATTTCCTCATTGTACTGATAAACAGTTTTGCTTAATAACTCGCCGGTTTCATAATACTTCAAATGTTCACCATCCTTATATCCCATGGCGTGATTGGACTTATAAGCACCTTTTGATTTTAGTACACCAGTAATATAGTACTGTTTAAATTCGCCATGTTTACTACCGTAATTATAGGAGCCTTCACATTTTAATTGGCCGTTTTTATAATATGTTTTAATGTCGCCATCCAACAGGCCATCTACGTAATGGGCTTTATAACTTATGGTATTATTGTCGTAAACCTTAATAATCTGTCCCGTGCCATAAGGGGTCTTTTTAAGTTTACTTTTTCTAATATTTTTACCCTTAGAGTTTTGTTGTTCAAGAACATCAATAACACGACCATTTTCGTATAAAATAGTAATCGCTAATATACCGTTTTCATGATATTCTTTATTTTCACCATCTTGAAGACCATTTTGGTTATAAACATGCCATTTGCTTAGCTGTGTAGTGTTATAATAATATTTCTGAATACCCCGAAGCTTGCCATTTAAATAGTTTTTTACCCATTCTTTAGTTCCATTGGGATAGAACTTTATTTCTGGACCGTCTTTTTCGCCTTTCGAACCATAAAGCGCACTATATGCTAAGCTGCTATTTTCATAATAAGACTTATAGATACCAACCCGTTGGTTGCCTTTATAGCTCCCTTCTTCCTTTATGGTTTTACCGTCTTCATGAAACGTTTTAAAACTACCATGCTTTTGATTATTGGCATACGTGTAAAGTTCTGCCAAAATCCCTGCAGTTGTGTATCTTTTCTCTATACCATGTTTTACACCACTGCTATACTCTGTAATCGTTTTTATTATACCGCTTGGGCTATACGATTTGAACGTACCTTGCATTACTCCATCTTCATAGTGCCCTTCTCGGTAGAGTTTCCCATTTTCAAAGTACTCTAAGAACACCCCATCTAAAAGTCCGTTTTTATAGGTCTCTACTTTTTGTAAATGCTCCTTATTGTAATAATACTTTTTTGTGCCATTTCGGTTTAATGGATCTTTAAAGTAACCAAAAGTATCAATTTTGTTAGAGATTTCTATATCACGAATTACATCTAAAACCTCTTTAAATTTAGAATGGATTTTGGGAGCTTCTTCAAGAAATTTTAAGAATAATTGTTTGGCTTCAACTATATTTATATCATGCCTATAATGTGCTTTGGCTTTTAAATATGTGATATCAGGACATGTTTTTGTCCCTGCATTTACTTGGGCTATTTTAAGAAAAGCAATCGCTTGCTTATAGTTGTGTTGTGCGTACTCTTCTTGGGCTCTTTTATAATAGGCGGTTACAATTGTAGAGGATTGTGCTCCTGTTTTCATAAAAAAGAAACTTAAAACAAACATCAACACGAATTTATTCATACCTAATAAGAGTTTTTTTTTAATGAGTTTGTAGCTATTTTAAGCATACTAATAACTTAAAGGATACATTTATAATGTACTTAGTTAAATGAGAATACTAAATTTATAAATAACCCCATGAGATGATAAGGCTTATTTTACTGGTGCTATACGCTTTATCTTTTTATAAATAGGTATTCTATATGAAATGGAATACCCAACACCCGTTCCAATACCGCTACTATCGTAAGTTCTGTTAAAACCCGGAATGTAGATGTTCTCAAAATTTTCAGGAATTTTTTCTGTCACTAAGGTTTTCATTTGGAGATTAAGACCAAGGTATAGGTTTTTAAAAATTTCTGCTTTAATACCTATAATAAGTTCAAGCCACAATGCCGTTAATCCATTAAATTCTTGGCTGGTGTTTGAGGTGTATTGTGGTGCCCAATATTGATTGGTGCTATACACTTCAAATTCATTAAGGGTATGGTTAAAAGAGCTAGCGCCTAAACGGAAGCCTGTATACACCATATTATCCATATCCAACCAGTTTTGGTAGAGGTTATAATCAATACCAGCTTTAAAATAGGATCCTGTTGTCGTTACATCTAAATAGTCGTTTATATTGGTTTTGTCTTCAGTACCAACTTCACCAGCAATATAGAGGCGATTACTATATCTAAAATCTGCTGAAATTTCAAATCCCTTATAGTCATCTTCAGCAAAAGTCCTGATAATTTTTCCGGTATCGACCCCTACACGTAAACCATATTTTTGTTGGATGTTAAGGGTGTCTTTATTTGTTTTTACTTTACTGGTACTTTGTGCTTGTATTGAAGCACTAAAAAACAGCAAGATGGCAATGTTAATGATAAATGTTGTAATGTGCTGCTGCTTCATCTTCTACAGATTGGTTATCGGTTGTTGCTTGTCTCGAAAGGATCCAGTTATCGCCATCATCTTCGATGGTGAGCGACACATTTTTAAAAATGGTTTTATAACCACAGGCACGCGATACATATATTTGCTCGGTGGTATAGTTTATGGTTATAATATCTTCGTTACCTTCTAAATAATCATCACTGCTATCGTCGGGCGTTCCATTATTATTTATAGTGGTGTCTTTTATCAACCTATATTGTGTTGTGGTGGTATCTGTTCTTAAGGGCAAGTTGATGTCCTCTATGGTAGCAATTTCATAACCTTCTAGTACCACATCGTTATCAACACCTATAACAAGCAGTCCGAAAATGTTTTTTCTATTTTCTTGAATGGTAGCATCATACGCTTTAAGAAGCAAGCGTGGTGTAGTAGATGTGCTTGAAGGGCAAATATCATCGCGTTCACAACTTATAAGAGTGCCAACGGCCATTATCGCAGTTAAAAAATAAACAAATTTAGAATACCTCATGCTTTAATTTAATGGGTGTTTATAGTAAAGATGATCTAAGTTCCAAAAGTACAACATTTTCAACATGAAATGTTTGTGGAAACATATCTACCGCTTGTGTTTTTGTTACTTTATACATCGCATCCATAAGGCTTAGGTCCCGTGCTTGTGTAGCGCTGTTACAACTCACGTAAACTACTTTTTTTGGAGCAATGTCTAAAATCTGCTGTACCACGTCTTTATGCATGCCATCACGTGGTGGATCGGTTATGATAACGTCTGGTTGCCCGTGGGCTTGAATAAATTCGCTATTAAAAACCTGCTTCATATCGCCCACATAAAACGCAACATTAGAAATTTGGTTTAATTTCGCATTTTCTTTTGCGGCAGTAATAGCATCTGGTACAGACTCTACACCTATGACTTTAGAAGCATTTTTTGCCACAAATTGCGCAATGGTTCCGGTACCTGTATATAAATCATATACCAATTCGTTTCCTGTTAATCCCGCAAAATCTCTAGTTATCTTATACAACTCAAAAGCTTGATCTGAATTGGTTTGGTAAAAAGATTTGGCATTTATCTTAAACTTTAACCCCTCCATCTCTTCAAAAATATGATCGGTGCCTTTATAACAAATAACATCTTGATCGTAAATAGTATCATTTCCTTTTCCGTTAATTACGTATTGTAAAGAGGTTATTTCCGGAAAGGTTACAGCAATATAATCTAATAAGAGTTCTCTTTTGGCTTTATCTTCCTTAAAAAACTGAATCATAACCATAATATCGCCTGTGGACGATGTACGAATCATCATAGTGCGCAATAGGCCCGTTTGGTTTCGGGTATTGAAAAACGCCAAGTCATTCTCAATAGAAAAAGTCTTTACAGCATTTCTGATAGCATTAGACGGGTCGTCTTGTAAATGGCATTTTTTTACATCCAAGATCTTGTCCCACATACCCGGAATATGAAAGCCTAAAGCATTTCTGTTTTCTATATCTTCAGTAGACTGTACTTCTTCAAGTGTTAACCAGCGGCTATCACTAAAAGAGAACTCCATTTTATTTCTATAAAAGTACTGTTTCTTTGATGCCAATATAGGTGTCACTTCAGGAAGTTCTACATGGCCAATACGGATTAAGTTATTGGTCACTTCTTTTTGTTTATAAAACAATTGGTGCTCATAGGCCATATCTTGCCATTTGCACCCACCACAGGTTCCAAAATGGTCGCAGACCGGCTCGGTTCTTTTATCCGATAATTTATGAAACACAGTTGCTTTGCCTTCATAATAGGCTTTTCTTTTTTTGAAAGTTTGTATATCTACGACATCGCCAGGTACGGCGTTGGGTATAAAAATTACTTTTCCGTCTGGTGCTTTTGCAATCGTTTTTCCTTTTGCGCCAGCATCTAAAACTTCTATATTTTCAAAAACCTGTTTTGTTGCTCTTCTTTTTGCCATATTGCAAAAGTAGCCCCTTTTTAGAATTTAGCATATGGAGAGGGCTTATTTTTTTATGAATGCATAAAGGATTTAAAAAAGCCTCCTTTAATGTATATGGAATTTAATCAAAAACCATTCGCAAGATTTTAAGGAACAACATATATTTAGTACTTTGCAAGTGTTAAATAAGACGTTTTTGTTACCCTGATATAACAAAATAGTTGTGCATTTATCTACGCTAAACAAACACTAAAACGTATTAAATATGGCTGTTATAGACAAACTTACATCACAGCAAGCAATAGCATTAGAACATCAATATGGGTCGAACACGTATCATTCTCTTCCTGTAGTTTTAAGTAAAGGGAAGGGCGTGTATGTATGGGATGTGGATGGTAAAAAATATTACGATTTTTTGTCGGCCTATTCTGCAGTTAACCAAGGCCATTGCCACCCTAAAATCATAGAGGCCCTAACTAAACAAGCACAGACTTTAACCTTAACCTCTAGAGCTTTTTATAATGATATGTTGGGGCGTTTTGAAAAGTTTGTTTGTGACTATTTTGGTTTTGAAAAAATGCTGCCCATGAACTCAGGAGCCGAAGCCGTGGAAACAGCTTTAAAAATATGCAGAAAATGGGGATACGAAGTGAAAGGGATTAAACGAGATGAAGCAAAAATCGTGGTCTGTAATAAAAACTTTCATGGTAGAACGACCACTATTGTATCTTTTTCTAATGATGAGAAAGCAACTAAAAGCTTCGGTCCATATACGGATGGTTTTATAAATATTGACTATAATGATTTGGATGCCCTTGAAGCCGTTTTAAAGCGGAACCCAAATATTGCAGGATTTTTGGTTGAGCCTATTCAAGGTGAAGCTGGGGTGTATGTGCCTTCTGAAGGATATTTGGCAAAAGCAAAAGCATTATGTGAGTCCTATCATGTGCTGTTTATTGCAGATGAAGTACAAACGGGTATTGGCAGAACAGGCAAGCGTCTGGCTGTGGACCATGAAAACGTAAAACCCGATATTTTAATTTTAGGAAAAGCCTTAAGTGGTGGAGTATACCCTGTAAGTGCTGCTTTAGCAAACAACACGGTTATGGAGGTTATGACACCCGGTACTCATGGAAGTACTTTTGGAGGAAACCCATTGGCAGCCGCTGTGGCTATAGCTGCTTTAAAAGTGGTGCAAGATGAAAATTTGGCCGCCAATGCCGAAACACTGGGGCAGCTTTTTAGAAATGAATTAAACGATTATATAAAAACCAGTAATATCGTTACTTTGGTAAGGGGCAAAGGCCTGCTTAACGCTATTGTAATCAATGATACAGAAGACAGTGATACGGCTTGGAATATCTGTTTGGCATTGCGGGACAATGGTCTGTTGGCAAAACCAACCCATGGCAACGTCATTCGTTTTGCACCCCCGCTTGTCATGACCAAATCTCAATTGATGGACTGTGTTGGTATTATTA
Organism: Mariniflexile ostreae; assembly: GCF_042427585.1. Lineage (NCBI taxonomy): Bacteria > Pseudomonadati > Bacteroidota > Flavobacteriia > Flavobacteriales > Flavobacteriaceae > Mariniflexile > Mariniflexile ostreae. The sequence goes on from NZ_JBHMFC010000081.1 coordinate 21,863, forward strand.
CAAAAACCCTTCAAGCCTTTGAAAAATAGACAGAATTTAATCGTGTAATAATCCTATTTTAAAGCTCACAAAAGCACATGGACGTTTTTTTTAATGTTCGCTTAAACTGAAAGACAACATACATAAAGCGATGTTTATCGCTTTATGTATGCTCCATCTAAAATTTAACGTCCTAATAGTTCTTGAATCTTCTCTTGCATAAAAGCTTCGTCTTGCAAGTTGTTCCATCCAAAATAGGATATAGCGCCCACCATAAATATGATGTACAAAACACTTAATATAATACCTACTATGGCTAGCACTTTTCCTGTTCTAACGTTTTGAAACCCTTTATAAAGCTCTGGATTTTCACGATAAGTGTCTGTGGCTTTTTTTGCAAGAACTAAAGCGGTTATTCCCATAATTAAACCTAAAACCCCATAACAACAACAGGTTAAAATTGAAAAGATTCCGAAAATTAAAATAAGAGTCGAGTTTTGTAATGTCTGCTTTTCCATAACTAAGTTTTAATGCGTGTTTAAAAAGATTTTAAAGATAAAGCTCCCAACGATTAGGATGACATTGATGATAGCAAGTGGGATAATGATTTTACTAGCGAATCTATAATTATTAAAAGCATTCAGGATAGAAAACCCTAGAAGGATGAGTAGCGTGTAAATAGCAGGGTACATATAAAAAGCCGCTGTAAATTCACCATGAAACATAAGGGATAACGAACGCTGTGTACCACATCCCATACAATCGAAACCGAAAAATTTCTTGTTTAAACAGGGAAGCATATAGGTTTCAATTGAAATCATTTAGAGACTTTAGTTAAGATAAAAATAGTGTTTTTTTTAAATCAAGGTGCTAAAATAGTAAATGGATATGATTTTATATTTCGTAAAATACTATACGCTATAACAATAAAGAGAATAATATAGATGGTTTTCGATTGGTGCAACAGGTTGGTGACGTTTTTTTTGAAGAGGAATTGCGACAGCTTTATCATAACATGATATACAATAACGACTGCTAGCAATACGATTAAAAGATTATGTTTTAAACCTTCGATAATGTGTCCATTCAAAAATTGATGCATGGCCCTTTGGCTTCCGCAACCCGAACAATAATAGCCTGTAAAAGCGTAAACAGGGCATTGTGGAAAAAAAGCGCGTTCAGCAGGGTTATAATGGAGATATAGCCACACTAAAACACCGCTTATTGCGGTTGCTAGCAAGCCGATAAAAATCTTTAATTTAATACCCACTACTTAATAAAGTTCCGAAAAGTACCAATCCAAAAAACAAGAAGTAGATAATAATTCCGAAAAACGCTATTCCGATAGAGACTATGCCCCATATTTTAGCATTTTTTGAAGCTTTAACAGCTTCGGCATACTGGCCATCTTCATAAGCACTATTTACCTTGGAAGCATATATAATACTTACAATACCTGTAGGCAAACAACATAGAATAGTACTAATAATTGCTAGAGCTAAATAGTTGCTAGGGCGTGGTGGTTTTAATTCCATAAAAAAGGTTAGGTTGGTTTTTTGAGCACAAATATAGTTAAACTCCTAATTTAAAATGGGTTTCTTAAGAAGTGATACGATGCTTTATTTATTGGTGATAATTATCTTTTGTGTAAACATAATACCGCTAGCAGATGTTATTTTTACTAAATACATGCCACTGCTTAGCTGTTTTGTTGGAAAATCGTAAGTTTTATTTCCTCCTTCTAAATGGTTTGAATGGATTTGTTTTCCAGTAACATCAACTAAATGGAAGGTTTTTAAATCTAAATGCTGCGGATTGAAAACAGTTAACTGTCCAATGGTATTGTCTTGAAACACCTTAAGGTCGTTATACATTGTTTCATCAATACTTAAAACGTCCTTTTTAAAGGTGATTTCAAAACGGTCGTTATAGCGCGCAGTGCCTAAAGGCAATTCATAATGTTGTGATTTAAGGTCTACGTAAATGTCTTTTTCGATATCGTGCAAATAAATAGGGTATTCCTCATTAAAGTGCTGAATATCAAAAGCACGAAATCGTATCGTTTTTTGAGTGTCTAAAGTAATGACTATCGGTATTTTTAAATCTGTATTAAATTTATGGGCCTGAGCAATGTAAGGCACATCGTTTAAAACCCAATGGGCATCAGAGCTTAATACTCCAGTATGTTTACTTTCCAACCCATAATCAAAACCATCTGTGGCAGTATCATGAAAATTATGTACCAACTGTCTGGTATAAACATCATTAAAGTCTATATTGACCCTAAAACGTTTGTAAGCCTCAGGAATCAATTGTAAATTATTATTATCATTTTGTAATGCGTTTTGGCTTTCGCTTTTATTTTTAACATTACTGGATCTAAAAAACTCACTATTGCCTCCAGACTCTTTTTCGTATGCCCGTTGTACATTGGTGAAAAATACTTGTTCTGTTGCCAGAATACCGTCCATACCTTCAATCATAAACCCTTGCCCTACAGGAATGTATCTTTTTACTTTTTTAGTGCTTGCACTTGATCCACCTATAGTATTTAAAGAGCCATCACCGTTATAAGTATTAAAAGTAGCGGGAACAAAAGTTTCTAGTTCACCGAGTTTATCTATAGTGTAAGTGGCATAACCTCCTCTATAATTTGCAAGAATATGGGAATTGGTGGTCTCGTCTTGTTCCCAGAAATATAATGTTCCTGATAGAGTGGGCGCTCCAGAAGAATCGACACCAACGGATAATGAGGTCTGGTTTAAAAGATCATGTATAAAGGCATGAGCATCTAATGCAGATGGGTATGGATTGCCTACAAGAGTTTGCTGTCCTGCCGCAACAGTAACTTCAATAGTGCCAGTATTGGGTTTTCCTCTAAAATCGTATAATTGTTTACTTCCAGATCCCTGGGTGCCTTTCATTGTAAAACCATAACCAGCGTCTACTGCGCCCGAGGGGCCTATATAATCCCAATCTCCATAATTCGATCCAGAACTATATTTATAAAGCCACCTGCTGGATATTTTTAGTGGAGAAGATTCGCCATCAAAATCAGTAGTATACTTCGCTATCTCGCTTGTTATGGGGTCTAAAGAAGGGGCGGTGGTATGGCCAACATGCCAATATATATTATTATTGGGTATAAAGGCCGTATTAGTGTCTGTGTTTCCAACAGGAGCACACCAATAGTTATAAGCAAATTGATTAACAGTACCTGTTTGGTGAACACTTAACTTGCCCATACCAGAATTCCCTGTAGAGCTTTCGCCTTGTATCAATTGAGCTTCATTACGCAAATATATCATGCTAGTCTCATCATTGAGTTGGATATCATCTTCCACAAAAACAATTTGGTCATCAACAAAAATATAGGCTTCATTTTTTACTGAAAGTTGTGCATACGAAATGCCTGTTATTAGAAAAATGAGGAGATGTAGTTTTAGATGCATTCTGAAATTTAATAAATTTTTACAACAAAAACAGATTTTTTATAATAAAATTGCAGTTAATCGTTTAAAAGAGACGATTAACGCTATTTTAATTTAAAATCTTGATTATATATATTTTCATATGCAACTTTTTTTGAAGTACTTTGTTTGATACAATCGATTTTAAAGAAAATGAAATACCTTAACTATTTATTAATACTTCTTGGTGCCATTATCGCCATGTATGCAAACCATTCTGAAGAACAAAACCAATATATTTTAATTGGTGGCATTTCTATTTTAATGATAGGTGTTTATAGAACTTCTAGAAATATTCCGAGCAAACTTGAAAAAGATGAAGATGACAGTTTAAAACAACAAGAACATGAAGTTTAATATTGGTGATGCCGTATCGGTTTTAGATGAAGATTTGTCTGGTGTAGTTATTCAAATTAAAGACACTTTAATAACGATAGAAACACATGATGGCTTTGAACTTCAGTTTTTAGCCAGTGACTTGGTTCAGCATAAAAGCGAAAGCGATTTACGTAAAGACATGTTTTTCAATACTAATATGGATGCTTTAATATTAGAAAAAGAGCAGTCCTTAAAAAGAAAACAGATAAAAACCAAAGCTAAAGAGCGGTATGAACCTAGCATGGAAGTGGATTTGCATATCCATCAATTGGTTAAATCTTATAAAGGCTTATCCAGTCATGATATATTAAACTTGCAATTGGATACTGCAAGGCATAAGTTGGAGTTTGCTATAAGTAAACGCATTCAAAAAATAGTATTCATCCATGGCGTAGGCGAAGGGGTGTTAAAAACAGAATTAGACTATCTTTTTGGACGTTATAATAATATTAAATTTTACGATGCCAACTATCAAAAATATGGATTAGGGGCCACCGAGGTTTATATTTTTCAAAACATAGCGCCTAATTAAAATCGGGGGTTACCGTTACTGTTTTAGAGGGCAAATTATTTAAAGTCCCAAAATAATAATCATCTTGAGAGATGATGCGAATACTAATATCTAAATAAAGCGAGATTTTATAAACCTGAGTATAGGTGTGTGTGCGGTATGCTGTTGCAGGTACACTGTTTTTAATATCTTTATTTAAATAATCTGGGCCTACTTCGCTATTGGTAATATCGTCTTTGGGGTTTTGGTTTTGGGTGTCGTTTTCTTCATCACGTGTTAATACACCATCTCCGTCGTCGTCGTTGTCTAAGTAATCGGGTATCCCGTCACCATCCGTGTCTTGTGCATCAGAGAAATCGCCATCCCCATTAGGGTCTGGGTTTTCATCTTTAGTCAACACATTATCGCCATCATCATCGGCATCTAAGTAATCTGGAATACCATCTCCATCAGTATCGTCATCGGTTAAATCGCCATTTCCATTTCGATCCTCTAAATGGGCAGGAATACCATCATTATCATCCTCAATTAAAACGGTAATAATAGTGGCTTCTCCACCTTCACTTTCATAATCTTCTATAATTTGAACTTCAGAAGAAGGGATATCCGAACAGAACAGTCCTGTGGTAGGCAATGTGGCATTGCTATAGGTTCTATAGTTAAAAATGTTTCCTGTTGAACTTGTAATAAGGGTATCATTATCGCCTACTTGTAATAGCTGTTCTAAAGTCAAATTTTTAAAAAGGATAGACATGGACTCCGCCGGTTCCTTTTTTGTTTTATAAAACACCAGTTCTCCACAGGAATCAAAGTTGTTCTCAAAATCAAATTCAACAGTAATGATATCGCCATCATCACAGGAAAGAAACATTAAAAAACTGAGACTTATTAGGGTAATAGATAACAGACGCATAGGTTTGGATTTTAAGCAAAAATAAAGGAATTGTTATTTATAACGTATCATATTGATAATAATTTTATTTCTGGTATTTTTGTGCTTTACTATGGTTGCCTATAAAGTTGGCATAGTACACCCTTTGCAAGTATCCTCATTTTTATAAATACATGTATATGACTCCAGTTTATTTTGATAATGCCGCCACCACCAAAATACGAGATAAGGTTATAGATGCTATGGTTACGGTAATGCATAATAATTATGGAAATGCATCATCTACACATAGTTTAGGGCGCTCATCTAAAGCATTAATTGAATACTCTAGAAAAGTTATAGCAAAGTATTTTAATGTATCTGCAAGCGAGATAGTGTTCACTTCTGGGGGGACAGAAGCCGATAATTTAGTGTTAAGAAGTGCTGTGCGAGATATGGGTGTTACCCGTATTATAACGTCTAAAATAGAACATCACGCTGTTTTGCATGCCGTAGCACAATTAAAAACCGAGTACGGTATTGTTGTAGATTATGTGGATTTAGATGAAAATGGCCAGGTAGATTATATGCATTTAGAGGGTTTGTTACAGTCTACACACAAAACCTTGGTGAGTTTAATGCATGTTAATAATGAAATAGGTAATATTCTAGATATTAAACGTGTCGCTTTTTTATGCAAAGCACATAAGGCCCTATTCCATAGTGATACTGTGCAATCTATAGGCCATTATGAATTAGATTTAAAGGCCTTGCCCATTGATTTTTTAGCTGCAAGCGCACATAAATTTCATGGTCCAAAGGGTGTTGGTTTTGCATTTGTGCGAAAGGGTTCCGGTTTAAAACCTTTAATATTCGGGGGAGAGCAGGAGCGGGGTTACCGTGCAGGAACCGAAAGTATCCATAATATAATAGGACTTGAAAAGGCGCTAACACAGGCGTATGAGCATTTAGCAGAGGAACGTCTGTATATTAAGGACTTAAAGCAGTATTTTATAGAAAAACTTAAATTAGAGCTTCCTAATAGTGTTTTTAATGGCCTTTCAGGCGATATGGAGAAAAGCACCTATACATTGGTTAATGTTGGTTTGCCCATATCTCCCGAAAAATCTGCTATGTTTTTGTTTCAATTGGATTTAAAAAATATTGCATGCTCGAAAGGAAGTGCTTGCCAAAGCGGTAGCATACAGGCCTCTCACGTGTTATCAGAAGTAGTGGGTGTTAACGATTTTCAAAAAACATCCCTTCGTTTTTCGTTTAGCATCTACAACACCAAAGAAGAGGTGGATTATGTGATTGGGGTTTTAAAAGATTTGATATAGATTATTAGGAATATTTAAAATAAGAATACTATAATAAAATCGTGTTTTAGTTGGGATATTGGTGGTTTTTTGATAATTTCTTTGATAAAACGGTGTTGTAATAAGATAATTATGTATCTTATTAAAAAAATAAGCCATGAATCAGAAATCTACCTACCTTTTTACGCTCTTATTTGTTTTAGTTTTTTTTAATGCTTTTTCTCAAGTAGGCATTGGAACTACAGAACCCCACGCGTCGTCTATTTTGGATGTAACATCCACAGAACAAGGCCTGTTAGCACCTAGAATGACTTCCGCACAACGTTTAACTATAGCCACCCCTGCAGAAGGCTTGTTAGTTTTTGATACAGATGAAAATGTATTTTACTTTTTTGATGGCACCACTTGGTTGCCTTTGGAAAGTGCAGAAAAACGAGATAATTATAAATTAATAAAAAGTGCTGCAGATTTAGCCGATGAATTAGCCGCTGGTGGTGGTACTGTTTATCTTTTAGATCCAGATACATTATATGAAATTAATGGTACCATTACTTTAGCCGTACCTATAAATATAAACGACGCTTACATCTTTGGTGAAGATACTAATGGCGATGTATTGGTTAGTACAGGAACTATATTTGAAGGGGTTAAGGGAGGGTCTATAAAAGGGATTACTTTAATATCTACTGGAGGAAGTGTTTTTAATTTAAACGGAACAGGGGATGGGTCTCTTATTTTTAGAGATAGTGCTATTGTTAATTCAAATTCGGTAGGGACGGTGAGTGATTTTAAATTGGTTTTTTTAAGCATTGTACGCTATAGCAATAACTTAAACGGTATTACTTATACAGATATTGAAGAACTGCTTTTAAATTCTGCGGGGTGGGATGGTTTGAACAAAGGCACCTACGAAACTCTTACCGGCATCTTTAATATAATAACAAAACAAGGAGGATTTAGCACCGTTGAAGAAACGGCAACAGCAGCATTTGATGTTACCGGGATAACTTCAATCACTGGAAGTGCAGGAATGAGAAATGTGAGTTTTTCTGGCGATGGTAACTATGTTAATGGATCATCACCTTATATAGGTTATAATTTTACAAACGATTGGGATGTGAATTGCCCTGGTTTAAAAGTGGAAACGGATAATAATGCTACTGGTGACATCAATTTAGATTACTCTGTTGGATCAGGAGCAACGACAGCTTTTTCGGGTACAGGAATGTCTAGTAGGACAAAGCTGTCAGGGAACACTACTTCAGAAAATTTGTTCAGATTTAGATCTAGTCCCGGTATAAACAATAGGATTATCTATGATGGGATGCAAACGCGGTTCTTTAATGTTTCTGCCAGTGTTTCTTTTCAAGGGGATAATAATAATGCCGTCTTTGTATTTTATATACTTAAAAATGGAAGCATTTTAGAAGAAACAAAGGTGTATAGAGAAGTTGGTGAAAACAATGACGTCGGGGCTTTAGCTATTATAGGGACGATTGAGTTGAGCACGAATGATTATATTGAGGTATGGGTAGAGCGTTACAGTGGTGCTGGGAATTTACTTGCAGTATCTATGAATTTGAGTATTCGCTAATTAAAACGACATCGTAGTTCTAATATTAAAAACCCGTGGGGTTAAGTAGTTAGGAATAGCATATTGGCGTTTGCTGTATACATCGCGTACCCAAGTGTTGGTAATGGAGTTTTGTACATCAAACATATTAAAAATTTCCACACCAAAAGATAGAGATTTAAATGGTTTTTTCCAGCCATGGGCAAACCGTTTGTGTTCATCTACTATAACAAACTGAAACCCTACGTCTACACGTTTATAATCTGGTAACCGGTTTTGGTATGCATAAGGGTCGGCATAACTGGGCGAACCGCCAGGCAAGCCCGTATTGTAAACCAAATTTAAATACACCTTCATGTTTGGTATGTTGGGCACATAGTCTTGAAAAAGGGCCGCAAACTTTAACCTTTGATCCGTTGGTCTGGCAATGTAGCCTTGGGCATCGATATTCTCTTCGGTTTTAAGGTAACTAAAGCTAAACCACGACTCTGTACCGGGAACAAATTCACCATTTAAGCGCATATCCAAGCCATAGGCATAAGCTTTTGCGGTATTGTTGGCACTATATCTAATCCGAACGTTTTCTAAGGTATACGGGTTAACATCTGTTAAATGTTTGTAATAAGCTTCTGTGGTTAATTTAAAGGGCCGTTCCCATATTTTAAAACTATAATCGTTTCCTGCAACAACATGAAATGATTTTTGTGCTTTAACCTCTGGCTTAACAGCTCCTGTAGTACTTCGCAATTCCTTATAAAAAGGCGGTTGATAATAAAGCCCGGTAGCTATTCTAAAAAGCATGTCTTTTTTCCAGTCGGGTTTTATGGCGAACTGCACTCGTGGACTTACAACCGTTTGGCTAGAAGCAGCCGTTTCGGCACTGCTTACCGACCAATGATGCATTCTTACGCCAGCATTATACCACACGTCGCTGGCGCCTAGTGTAGCACGTAAGCTCCATTGCCCATAGGCTTGTAGCCTATTAATTTGTGTTGCGTTCGTAGCCCTAACATTTTGATAAGGTTCCAATGGGCCGCTATACGACTCATAAGGTTGTTCGTTTGCAGGAAATGTTTTTGGGGGGCGAATTGAGAATCCAGCAGAATCGATGCGTTCCCATTCTACCACCCGATCTCGAATATCTTCATGGGTGTATTTTACAGACCATTCTAAACGGTTATTTTTAATTTTAAGATCGCCTTTGTGTTCCCAATTCGTAATTAAAGCATCTAGATCATTTCTTCCGTGGTTAAGTTGGCTGCCAATGCCTTCACTAAACGTCACTTCGCCTAAGTTTTCATCACCAATATTAGTGTTCACTTCACCTAAACGGTATTGTGCTAAAATGTCAAAATATTCCTCTTCTGTAGTATGGTATGCAGAGGCTGTAAGGTTTAAATTTAAGTTTTCATTTACTCTGTAAGAACTTTTAAATGCGCCAAAAGTAGTTTGGTACTTGTCTTTTTCTTGCCCTTCATAAAAAACCAATAAAGCTATCGGGTCGGTAAGCGTCCCAAAATTGGTCTGTCTGGTTTGAGGTTGGTAATTGTATTTATTTGAGGACGCATTTCCTAAAAAGCTCAAACTAAACTTATCGGTGAACTTATAAGTTAAAAACGTTTGTAGGTCTCCAAAAGCAGCATCGTAATTGGTTTCTGTTTCTTTAGCATTTACTAATAGTCCATTATCGCGATAGCGCATACCTATAATGCTTGTAAACCTAGAGTCTTTACTTATATTTTCGTAGGAAAGACTACCACCTAATAAGCTCATATCGGCATTTACTTCAAATCGATAAGGAGTTTTATAGGTAATATCTAATACCGACGATAGTTTGTCCCCATATTTAGCTTGAAATCCCCCAGCTGAAAAGTCAACATTTTGTACCAAATCGGTATTAACAAAGCTAAGTCCTTCCTGTTGTCCCGAGCGGATTAAAAATGGCCGATACACTTCGATACCATTTACATACACTAAATTTTCATCGTAATTTCCACCACGAACGGCATATTGGGTGCTCAATTCATTATTATTGCTTACACCTGGCAGTGTTAACAAAAGATTTTCTATTCCTGCATTCGCCCCCGGTATTTTACGAATGGTCTCTGGGTTTAAATTCACAATACCTTCCACATCTTTTCTTCTCTGGGTATTAATGGTAACGGTGCCTATTTGCTCTACTGAAAAGCTCATTACGGGATTGAATTCCAGTGATTCTCCTTTTTTTAAATTTAGGGTGCTCGTAATTTTTTTGTAGGCAATATGCGTAAAATCGACCACAACATCTTGGCCTGACGGGATTTTTAAAAGATAAAATCCGTTTTCATTGGTCTTTGTGCCACCCGTTCCTGTTTTAATATTAACATTATCTATAGGTTTGTTGTTATTATCAAGAATAACACCTTTTACAGTAGCGGTTTGTGAAAACACCAAACCGATAGAGAAAAATAATATAGCGAAAAGAAAGGGTTGTTTTATCAAGCTTGTAAATATTTAATGTCGCGTTAAAGTTTGAAAACCTGGCATGTTAATAAGTGTTATTTTAGTATTTATAAAATTTTAATCTTGGTGGTTGCATATCAATACCTTAAAGAGGTTGTTGTACTTTACGTATTTATTATACCCTGTTGTGAATAAGGCTTCCTCTTGAGGGCCAAAATGATAGGCGGTAACCATAAAGCTTTATTTTTTATAAAACATGGTTTCAAAAGTAGAACTATTTCCAACATTATCGGTTACAATTACTTTTAAAATATTTTTGGTGTCTGTAACACAGCCATCATTAAAGTCGTGTGTAAGGGTTTTGGTTTTGTAATCGTATTCCATCAAAATCCAAGTGTCGTTAATAGTGGCCCGATAACTTGAAATGCCCGAGAGGTCGTCGTCTATTTTTAGTTTTAAATATCTATAATTGCTTAACCATTGTCCGTTTTTAAAATTAATAGGAACAATAGTGGGGTTTTTAAGGTCCGAAACCAAAGTATAGGTGCCCAAGGTTTTGGTTTTGGTCGTTAACGTATTACCCATGCGGTTTGTAGAATGGTATACGGGGTAGTTTCTATACCCTACAAGTCTGGCTATAAATAATTTATCTTTATCAGTTTCAGAATATTTACTAACATCAAATGCTATATTGAATTCTTTTTTAAGGGGTAGCACATCCTTATGGACCGTTACTGTATCGCCACTTACTCTAAAATCGAGATAGAAATCATGGTAAAAACTATCTTTAAAAAAATCTACAGCAACAAAACCTTCTTTTAATTGCATAGGTTGGTTAGCATATACATAATAAGGTGTAACAGGAGTATTTTTAGGCTGTGTAAGCGCTCTTTTTTGTCCCTTTATAGAAATGGTTATCCATGCTGGGTTATTTTTAAAATCGTTCACTTTTATTTTATAAACGGCATGGGTGCTATCTTGAATGGTAAGCGTACCATCATCGATCACATTTCTGTACAGGCTTAAGGGATTGTTTTCAATAAATAATTTCTGAACCCTTTGGCGCTGTTCTTGAAAATGTTCATAGTCTATTAATTGATTAATATGCTTAGACTCTTCAAAAGAAAAAGTATCAAAATCCAATTCGAAATTTTGCCTACCATTTAAAAAGGTCTGTATGTTGGATACCCCATTTTTATTGGCGGCCAAATCCTGCCTGTCTGTTACCGAAACCCCAAAGCCTATTTTTCCAAAGGCTTCTATACTTTCTGTTAAGAAATCGCCATTTTTTTGTGGTATTAAACGTAAGGCCTGTTTTTTGTTCGATTGGTTTACCGATGCATCATCGCCAATAGGATACACGTACACAGAAGTAACTGCGGGGGGCGTGGTGTCTTTAACATCTATTCCAAAAAGCAAGGGGTTAATGGGGTGTTCGTTTTTATCTCTAATCTCAAAGTGTAAATGTGGGCCTCCCGAGCCTCCAGTGTTCCCGCTATAAGCCACAAGCTCGCTTTGTTTTACACGTAACTCTTCGGCTTTAGGGAAAAGTTCAATCTCAAAGTTTTCTACTTCATATTGATGGTTTTTAACATACGCTTCAATAGCAGGTGAAAACCGCTGCAAATGGGCATATACACTAGTGTAGCCATTGGGATGCGTAATGTAAAGGGCTTTGCCGTAGCCAAAATGCGACACTTTGATACGGCTAACAAAACCATCTGCAATGGCTACAACATTTAGGCCTTCGCGTTGTTGCGTTTTTATATCCAAACCCGAATGGAAGTGATTGGTGCGAAGTTCTGCAAATGTACCCGAAAGCAAAATGGGGATTTCCAAGGGCGTTCTAAAATAATCTTGGGGATAATGATTTTGTGCATAAGTACTTAAAGAAAGACAAACTAAAAAAAGGAGGCGTAAGGGCATAAAAAAAAGAGTTAATTCTAAAAATATTAATAAGGCTGTAAAAATGCAAAAAAATAAATGAATATCCACGCTACAGCCCTTATAATAGGGTGTAAGCTTTAATTTTAAATTTTCTTTTAAAAACTATTGTATGTTATGGATAGGTGTATTAACTTTGTGTGATAGGTATTGATATTTGTAAATGAATAATATTGAAGATATTGTTGATTCTTTAGAAAATAAAATTAGCAAGATTTTGCATAAGCAAGACCTTTTACAGCAGGCTAATTTAAAATTGAAAGCAGAACTAGAAGAATCACAAAAAGCGTTTCAAAATCAAGAGTTGGAAATTTCAACTTGGAAAGATAAATATGAAGCTCTTAAGTTTGCAAATACTTTACTTGGTAGTGACGATAATAAAAGAGAAACTAAGCTTAAAATAAATGCATTAATAAGAGAGATAGATCATTGTATTGCACAACTCTCAAATTAAGGTACTAGTAATAAATTCAATGTCAGAAAAGCTTAAAATAAAGCTGTCTATAGGCAACAGGATATATCCTTTAACTATAGACCCCTCGCAGGAAGAAGGGTTGCGTAAAGCAGCGAAAAACATTGATGTTATGATAAAACAGTTTGAGCAAAGCTATTCTGTAAGAGATAAACAAGATGTATTGGCCATGTGTGCTTTGCAATTTGCATCTCAAGTAGAACAGAAAACAATTGATAAAGCGTATGTAAGTGAGCATGTGGAAGAAAAACTAAATGCTTTAAATGATTTATTACACGCACATTTAATCTCTTAAACGTTCATTAACATAAAAGTTACTGCCTACATTGGTTATTTTTTTTGATAAACTCAACGTTAATTCTTTAAAAAGGGTGAGTTTAAGTTGTAAAAGCATGCTGCATGTACTTTTAAAGTACCTAGCAGACCCTTGATCAGCTTGTTAGCCCTAAACTTGTTTTTAAGGAGTTTATACAAAATCTTATGCCGGTGTAGGCTTTTTTTATATATACACAAACCAACACAGAAAAATGGATTCAATTATATTAATTGCAGGAGGCGTACTATTAGGGATTATAATAGGCTATGTTATTGCTAAAGTTTTAGAAAAAAATAATGCCTCAAAACTTATAAAGAACGCTAAAAAAAGTGCTATCTCCATACTTAAAGAGGCCAATGCAGAAGGCGAATCAATAAAAAAGGATAAAATACTTCAAGCCAAAGAAAAATTTATAGAATTAAAGTCTGAACATGAAAAAGTAATTTTGTCACGCGACAAAAAAATGGCAGATGCAGAAAAACGCACTCGAGACAAAGAATCTCAAATCTCAAGCGAAATAGCTAAAACAAAAAAGCTTAATGATGCCATTGAGAGTAAAATTAAAGATTACGATTATAGACTAGATATTGTTGAAAAAAAGCAAGAAGAAGTAGATCGATTGCACAGAAGCCAAGTAGAGCAATTGGAGGTGATCTCTAGTCTTTCAGCTGAAGATGCAAAAATACAACTTATGGAGTCTTTAAGAGGGCAGGCTAAAAACGATGCCATGTCTTATATCCAGAGTACCATAGAAGAAGCGAAGCTAACAGCGCAACAAGAAGCTAAAAAAATCATTATCAATACGATTCAACGTATAGGAACGGAAGAAGCGGTGGACAACTGTGTATCTGTATTTAATATTGAATCTGATGATGTTAAAGGTAGAATTATTGGACGTGAAGGCCGAAACATACGTGCTATTGAAGCGGCTACAGGTGTTGAAATTATTGTTGACGATACACCAGAAGCTATTATTTTATCTTGTTTCGATTCGGTTCGTCGTGAGATTGCTCGGCTTTCATTACATAAATTGGTAACCGACGGTAGGATTCACCCAGCACGAATTGAGGAAATCGTTCAAAAAACAAAAAAACAGATCGACCAAGAAATTATAGAAGTAGGGAAACGTACTGTTATCGATTTGGGAATACACAATTTACACCCTGAACTTATTAAGATGGTAGGGCGTATGAAGTACCGCTCTTCTTATGGGCAAAACTTATTGCAGCACTCTCGTGAAGTTGCAAAACTTTGTGGTGTTATGGCAGCAGAGCTAGGATTAAATCCAAAGTTAGCAAAACGTGCCGGATTGTTACACGATATTGGTAAGGTGCCCGATGCTGAAACCGATATGGAAACACCACACGCTATTTTAGGGATGCAATGGGCAGAAAAGTATGGAGAAAAAGATGAAGTTTGTAATGCTATTGGTGCACATCACGATGAAGTAGAGATGAAGTTTTTAATTTCTCCAATCATTCAAGTATGTGATGCTATTTCAGGAGCACGTCCAGGAGCTAGACGCCAAGTGCTAGATAGTTACATACAACGTTTAAAAGATCTTGAAGATATTGCTATTGGTTTCCAAGGTGTTAAAAAAGCTTATGCCATTCAAGCGGGGAGAGAGTTAAGGGTTATTGTTGAAAGCGATAAAGTAGATGATCAAAAGGCGGCAGATTTATCATTTAGTATTTCTCAAAAGGTACAGACCGATATGACGTATCCAGGACAAGTGAAAGTAACGGTTATTAGAGAAACCAGAGCCGTAAATATTGCTAAGTAAAAATTATAATAAAATAATTATCACAATTAAAAACCAGCTATAATCAGGCTGGTTTTTTTTTGATGCTCATTGTAATGGTAAAGGTAGTGCCAACATTAACTTTACTACTAACTTCTATTTTTCCGCCCAAGGTTTCTATTTGGCTTTTGGTAAGATATAGCCCAACACCTTCGGCATTTTCATTGCCATGGAAGGTGCGGTATAAGCCAAAGATATCTTTGCCATACTTGTTTAAATCTATGCCTAAACCATTATCGGTTACCGTAACAGTTAATATTTCAAGTTCTGATAAGTGAGATTCAATAGTTACAACCGGTGTGCGGTTTGGGTGTGCATACTTTAAAGCGTTTGTAGCTAAGTTTTGTATAATGCTTTCTAAATAAGAACGATTGGCGTAAATCGTGATATCAGGAGATACATTATTATGGAAAACAGCTTTTTTACTGGCCGCTTCTATGCTCAGCATTTTAAGTGTATCTTTTATACATTGATAAACAGATAAATTTTCACGCTCAATTTCTTTAGTGAATTGCTTACTTACAATTTCATTTAAATTTACTATGGTTTTACTTAAAGACTCTGAAACTGTTTTTAAATGGGTTATCAAGTCCTTTTTCTCAGATTCGGTTTCGGCATCATCATAAAACTCCAATAAACTTTCAAAATTGCCTGCATATTCTTTTAAATTATGGGTTACAATATGAGCGAAGTTCTGAAGTCTATTATTCTGATTGGTTATAATGTTTAGGTTTTCGGCTCTTGCCGCTTGCCGCTCTTTTCTATGGGTAATATCTACTACAGTGCCTATCATTCGCAAGGGTGCTCCAGACGCATCCCTTTGTACAATCCTTCCCGTATCTTCAATCCATATGTAGTTTCCTTTTTTACAAAGCACTCTATGTTCGCTTCTGTATTCAGGGGTTTTATTGGTGAAATGCTCATTTATACGAACAAATAAGGCATCGAGGTCTTCAGGATGTATTATTCTTTCCCACTCTAATTGGTTTATTTTTGTACCATCAATGCCTAAAATATTTTTAGCTTCTTCTGAATAATGAATTAAATTGGTTTTAAAATGAAAGTCCCAAACCCCAATCTTGGAGTTTTTAAGAGCAAATCGAGAGGTATACGCATCATAATTTAAATCGGAATTAACCCCTATTAAATCAGAGCCTGGTTTTTTATTCTCGAAAATATTTTTCATACTAATAAGTTAAGTAAATTACAAATATATTTAAAACCTGATAATAAGCGCATAACGTTTCTAACGCATTATTTTCTTGGATGGTAGGTTTCTATAACATGTTTTAAATGACTTTTATCCAAATGGACATAAATTTCGGTTGTTGTTATGCTTTCATGTCCTAACATGAGTTGAATGGAACGTAAATCTGCATTGTTTTGCAAAAGATGCGTCGCAAATGAATGCCGAAAGGTATGGGGCGATATGTTTTTTTTTAGCCCGATTTTTTCAGCCAATTGTTTAATAATGGTAAAAACCATCGCTCTGCTCAGTTGTTTTCCCCTTCTATTTAAAAACAAAGTATCTTCAAATCCCGGTTTAATGTTCATGTGTACCCGCATTTGGGTTCTATAAATTTGTATATATTTTTCGGTAGCCTCAACTATTGGTACAAATCGTTGCTTATCGCCCTTACCGGTTACTTTAATAAAGCCTTCTTCAAAAAACAAGTCCGATAACTTTAACTGGATCAGTTCACTTACACGTAAGCCACACCCATAAAGGGTTTCCAGCATGGCTCTATTGCGCTCACCTTCGGGCTTACTTAAATCTATAGCATTAATTAGAGCATCGATTTCGGCTTCTGCTAAGGTGTCAGGTAATTTTCTTCCTGTTTTTGGAGATTCAATAAGTTCTAAGGGATTATCTGTTCTATAGTCTTCAAAAATTAAATAACTAAAAAAGCTGCGCAATCCAGAAATAATTCGCGACTGCGATCTTGCATTTACGGTTTTTGCAAGTTCATAAATAAAATGCTGAATTGTTTCCGCGTCTATCGCAATTGGGCTGATCTTAATAGAATGTGCGTCTAGATACTTGATAAGCTTATTAACATCAAGTACATAGCTGTCAATTGAGTTTTTAGACAACCCCCGTTCAATCTTTAAATACAATTGATAATCTTTTAAAGCATTATCCCATTTCATAATTGTAAAAATAACTTAAATTATTGTTTTTTTTGAAAAGGATATCATAATAAATCATATATAACTTAACATATTCCATACCACACACCGCTTATTAATGATAATTTCTAATAGGGGGCTAGGTTTTGTTGTTTTTTAAAGGTTTTTTTACTAATTAAGTAATTGTTTGTTATTACATTAAACAAATGTTTTATTTAAAAACAGTTGAAATGCTTTTTTTTCGGATTAAAAGAGTATTTTTTTTAAATATATAAGAAAAAATGTGTTAATATAATTGAATTTATTTGTATGTTCTAAATTTTAAAATTATGTTTGCGCAAAATTTTAAACAAATTAGTATCAATTTAACCAACTAAATTATGAAAAAACTATTATTATCAATTGTCATTGTATTTGGAATGAGTAATTTAAATGCTCAAAGTTTTGGTCTAAAAGCAGGTGTTGATTTTGCTTCTTTGAAATCTAAAGTAGAAAGCTTTAGTGTTTCTGTCTCTGAAACCGGCTTTTATATTGGTGCTTTTGCAGATATAGGAGTTTCTGAGTCTTTCAGCTTTCAGCCAGAAGTACTTTATGTGTCAATAGATGAATTAGATCAAATACATATTCCTCTTATGGCCAAATTTCCTGTAACAGAAAAGTTGAATATTTTGGCAGGACCTGCTCTAGGACTTCTGTTGGATTCAGGAGATGGAATTAAATCATTTAATTATGGAATTGAAGCAGGTGCTGCTTATGATATTACTGAAAAGTTTTTTATTGAAGCTAGATATAATTTAGGTTTAGCTAACTTACTGGAAGACGCTCCTAATGACCCTTCTTTAAAAATGAGTGGTTTTTTTATTGGTGCTGGGTATAAATTATAATACGAACTACTTATTATTATAGATTAATTTAAGAAGAACAATGGGGAGAAATATCTTCATTGTTTTTTTTTATTGTTATTAGATCAAATTTAGGGGTTACAAAATATAAAAATATGCTCAATAAATCCTAAGTCTACTACTATTTTAGGTTTGCTTACAATATACTATAATTAGAGAATATTTTTATGATTTTTTAAAATCAATAGCGTATAAGGTTAATACCGTTTTACTTTAGGAAACCCAAATAGGGGGATGTTTTTACAATAATTATTATATTTAAGAAGATTGACACCTATTCGCTTATTTGTTGTCTACAGAGTTTTTTATTAGTTTCTAACCCAAATAATAAACATTTATTTATGTCATAATAGAGTATTCTTAAACAACTAATTTCTAGTATTTACATTTTACGAAGAGCTGATGAGTTTTGTTTTTACATGAAACAAATATAAGTGATTAAAACATAGTTCTTTAGGTTTTAATTTTGTTTTTGAACAGGTAAACTTTGTTTTTTTGTAAGAAAAAAAGGATTGTCTTTTTGCTTTTTTCTCTTGTTTAAAATGAAACTTCACACTATGTTTGCGCCTCAATAAAAATAATTTAAAACAACTAGTATTATGAAAAAATTAATTTTAAGTGTTGCTGTTGCTGCATTAGGTTTATTACAAGTAAACGCTCAAGATGCGCCTATATTTGGATTTGCTGAAGGCGATGTTATCGTTGAAGGAAGTGTAAACTTCAATAGTACTAATGACAAAAATTCAGATGTTAAGACTAATAAATTTGGTATTAGCCCAAAAGTCGGTTTCTTTATTAGCGATGATTTGGCAATAGGTGCTAGCTTAAACGTAAGTTCAGGAAAAATAGAGAGTTCAGGAGTTGACACTTCAAAAAAATCTGAATTTGGAGTAGGTGTTTTTGGTCGTTATTACTTTTTAGATTTAGGGGCACGTTTTAAAACGTTTACTGAACTAGGTCTTGGTTACAATACTAGCGATGATAAAATAGCTGACCTTAAAGAAAATACGCTTGGTGCTAATTTAGATTTAGGAATCAACTATTTTGTAAAAGAAAACATTGCGCTTACTTTTTCATTGGATAATCTTATTAGTTTTTCTTCTTCTAAGTATGATGTTGACGGAGCAAAGGCAGTAAGTTCTTTCGATTTGGGTGCTGGCGATGTTAATAATCCATTTGCAACAGCTAGTTTTGGAGTTTTATTTAAATTCTAATTTCCATTATAAATAAACAATTTAAAACCGAAGCAATTGCTTCGGTTTTTTTATGTCCATTTTTTATATATTTACCTTATGAAAAAACTAATTATCATCAATGGCCCTAACTTAAATTTGCTAGGGAAGCGGGAGCCCAATATTTATGGCAGTTTATCTTTTACTGAGTTTTTAGAGGAAGTAAAAGGAAAATATAAAGATGTCGAAATTGATTATTTCCAATCTAATATAGAGGGTGAATTAATTGATAAGTTACAAGAAACCGGTTTCACTTACGATGGCATAATATTAAATGCAGCAGCTTACAC
Source organism: Mariniflexile ostreae (assembly GCF_042427585.1). Taxonomy (NCBI): domain Bacteria; kingdom Pseudomonadati; phylum Bacteroidota; class Flavobacteriia; order Flavobacteriales; family Flavobacteriaceae; genus Mariniflexile; species Mariniflexile ostreae. The sequence continues at coordinate 41,493 of NZ_JBHMFC010000081.1, forward strand.
ACACACCTCCATTGGAATTGGTGATGCCGTAAAGGCTATTGAAACTCCAGTGATAGAAGTGCATATTTCTAATACGTTTAGTAGAGAGGAGTTTAGGCATCAATCGTTTATCTCTCCAAATGCAAGGGGAGTAATCCTTGGGTTTGGCTTGCAAAGTTATGAGCTGGCCATTCAAAGCTTTTTATAAGACTTCATTTTTATTCAGGTTATGACATAAAAAAAGTTCCAGAAACATATTCTGGAACTTTTTTTTATTAACACTTTATAAAGTATATTATAAATGAATCACTTCACCATAAGCAGCGGCAACAGCCTCCATAACGGCTTCACTCATAGTAGGGTGAGGGTGTACGGTCTTTAAAACCTCTTGTCCTGTAGTTTCTAGTTTTCTACCTAAAACAGCTTCAGCAATCATATCGGTAACACCGGCTCCAATCATGTGGCAACCTAACCATTCACCATATTTAGCATCGAAAATTACTTTAACAAAACCGTCTTTAGCACCAGAAGCACTAGCTTTACCAGAGGCAGAAAATGGGAATTTTCCAACTTTTATATCCAAGCCTTTTTCTCTAGCTTGTTTTTCTGTTAAACCAACACTTGCAATTTCTGGCGAGGCATAAGTACAGCCCGGTATATTGCCGTAGTCTAAAGGTTCTACTTGATGGCCTGCTAGGTTTTCAACACATAAAATACCCTCTGCAGAAGCCACGTGTGCTAAAGCTTGGCCAGGCGTAACATCTCCAATAGCAAAATATCCTGGGATATTGGTTTGGTAGAATTTATCAACTAATATCTTATCTCTATCTACAACAATACCAACATCTTCTAGTCCTATGTTTTCAATATTGGTTTTAATACCTACGGCAGATAAAATTATATCCGCTTCTAAAACTTCTTCACCTTTACTGGTTTTAACCGTTGCTTTAACGCCGTCTCCAGAAGTATCTACTTTGGTAACTTCTGCAGAAGTCATAATGTTAATACCGCTTTTCTTGAAAGAACGCTCTAATTGTTTAGAGACATCTTCGTCTTCAACTGGCACAACATTTGGTAAAAACTCAACAATAGTTACCTCTGTACCCATGGCATTGTAAAAATAGGCAAACTCAACACCAATGGCGCCAGAGCCTACAACAATCATTTTCTTAGGTTGTTCTGCTAAAGACATGGCCTCTCTATAACCAATCACCTTTTTGCCGTCTTGAGGCAAGCTTGGTAACTCACGTGATCGCGCACCCGTTGCAATAATAATATTATCAGCACTGTACTCAGTACCATCAACATCAATTTTTTTGCCAGGCTTTAATTTTCCGTAACCTTTAATAACATCAATTTTGTTCTTCTTCATTAAAAAGTCAATCCCTTTGCTCATGCCATCGGCAACGCCACGGCTACGTTTTATAACAGCATCAAAGTCTTTATCATACTCTTTAACTGTTAAGCCATAATCTCCAGCATGTTTTAAATATTCAAAAACTTGAGCAGATTTTAACAGCGCTTTGGTAGGGATACACCCCCAGTTTAAACATACACCACCTAAATTATCTTTCTCAACAATTGCGGTTTTAAAACCTAATTGCGACGCTCTAATGGCGGTTACATAACCACCTGGGCCACTTCCAAGTACTATAATATCGTATTTGCTCATTTGTTATTTTTTTAACTTAATTTTTGAAGCTACGAATTTACGAAATCGAATTCGAATAAAGAATTTAGAGCTTTAAAATTTTACATCTTTTGTGCTACCTTTGTTAAGCAAGTTATAATTTATGAATATACCTCAAACAAGTTTCCCTCGTATTGTTATTATTGGTGGTGGTTTTGCAGGCATTTCTTTGGCCAAAAAACTATCTAAACAAGAAGTGCAAGTCGTATTAATGGATAAGCATAATTATCACACCTTTCAGCCCCTTTTGTATCAGGTATCTACTGGTGGGCTCGAACCAGATTCTATAGCATATCCCATTCGTAAAATACTTAAAGATTTTCCTAATTTTTTATTTAGACTGGCCCATGTTAAAGAAATCGACACCTTAAATAATAAGGTATTAACCGATATTGGATCCTTAAAATTCGACTACTTAGTAGTGGCTTCAGGTTCTACAACAAATTATTTTGGGAACAAAGCAATAAAAAAATATAGTATGGCGATGAAAACCATACCGCAGGCCCTTAATTTACGAAGCTTGATATTAGAGAATTTTGAGGATGCGTTATTGACCTCTGATTTAAACGAACGCAATACGCTCATGAATTTTGTAATTGTAGGTGGTGGCCCTACAGGGGTTGAGTTGGCAGGAGCTTTGGCAGAAATTAAAAAGGGGATTCTCCCTAAGGATTATCCAGATTTAGATACTCGCATGGCGCAAATTCACATCGTTCAATCCAGTGCTTGCCTTCTTAAAGGGATGAGTGCTAAAGCGTCTGAAAAAGCAGAAGCGTTTTTAGAAAACTTAGGGGTTAATGTTTGGAAAAATGTAAGGGTTACGGATTACGATGGCAAAACAGTTACTACTAATGCCGACCTGACTTTTGAAACAGCCACCCTTATTTGGGCGGCAGGGGTAAAGGGTGCTACCATAAAAGGGCTTCATGCGGCCGAACTAATCAATAAAGGAGACCGCCTTTTAGTTAATGAATTTAATCAAGTTACAGGATTTAATCACATATTTGCTATTGGTGATATGGCCTGTATGGTAACGGAAGCTTTTCCTTCTGGATTGCCTATGATGGCGCAACCAGCCATACAACAAGGGGAGCAATTAGGAGATAATATGTTGAAATTAATTGAAGGAGAGGCTATGGTGCCTTTTACCTATAAAGACAAGGGGGCTATGGCGACCATTGGTAGGAACAAGGCTGTGGTCGACTTGTCTCGCTTTCGGTTTCAGGGAGTGTTTGCTTGGTTTGTTTGGATGTTTGTTCATTTGTTTTTCTTGATTGGTTTTCGAAATCGTATGGTGGTTTTTGTAAACTGGGTATATAATTATGTGCGTTTTGATAGGGAAGCCCGTTTGATTATAAGGCCGTACAAAAAGAAACATAAGCCTAAATTTTAATGTTTTTCAATAGATATGGACTTTAGAACCTATTGATATACGGTTTATTATCCCAAACACAATTTTAAGAACTTTGTTTTAAAATGGCTAAGTTCGAAAAAAGCTTTATTTTAGCCAAAAAATTGTAATTATGGCTGGAAATTCCTTCGGAAAACTATTTACCCTTACCACATATGGCGAATCTCATGGTCCTGCTTTGGGCGGCGTAATTGATGGCTGTCCTCCAGGGATTGCTCTAGATTTAAATGCAATTCAAGATGAATTGGACCGACGTAAGCCTGGACAATCTGCTATTGTAACCCAGAGAAAGGAGCCCGATACGGTAAAATTCCATTCTGGAATTTTTGAAGGTGTTACCACAGGTACATCTATTGGTTTTGTAATAGAAAACACGAATCAAAAATCTCATGATTATACCCATATAAAAGACAGTTACAGGCCAAGTCATGCCGATTATACCTATGATAAAAAATACGGTGTAAGAGATTATAAAGGTGGAGGGCGCAGTTCGGCTCGTGAAACAGCATGCCGTGTGGTGGCAGGTGCTATTGCTAAGCAAATGCTTAAGGGAATCGAGATTATCGCCTATGTATCAGGGGTTGGCAAAATGCAATTAGAGAAGCCATACACAGCATTGGACCTAACTCAAATAGAATCCAATATAGTACGTTGTCCAGATCAAGCTATGGCCGCAAATATGGAAACCTATATTAAAGAGGTCCGTAGTAAAGGCGATACGGTTGGCGGTATTGTAAGTTGTGTCATTAAAAATGTTCCAGTTGGCTTGGGGGAACCTGTATTTGATAAACTGCATGCCGAATTAGGTAAGGCCATGTTATCCATAAATGCTGTTAAAGGCTTTGAGTATGGTAGCGGCTTTCATGGAAGTACCATGTATGGCAGTGATCATAACGACCCTTTTAATAGCGATGGTACCACAAAAACCAATTATTCAGGTGGTATTCAAGGTGGTATTAGTAATGGTATGGACATCTATTTCAATGTGGCATTTAAGCCTGTTGCTACACTTATCCAGAAATATGAAACTATCGATAAAGCAGGAAACACTGTAGAAATGCAAGGCAAAGGAAGGCATGATCCTTGTGTGGTTCCAAGAGCTGTTCCTATAGTAGAGGCCATGGCAGCATTGGTTATTGCAGATTTTTACTTGATTAACAAAATGTATCGTTAAGACATAACATAGGTGCTGTAATGTCTTACACAATAGGTTTTAAGTGGGATTGGATTACCTGTTTGTTTTGGGGATATCACGACCTTAGGCTACTTCAATATTTGTTATTTTAATAGGTCTAATGGCATGATACATTTTCTTTATGAATATATTAAAAGCCTCAAGCTCTTTTTTAAAGACAGGTTAAACAAGTACAATATTACGCTCTCATATGGTATTGCGGTATTAATTGCTTTATTTATGGTGGTTGCGGGAATCAATCTGTTTATAGAGCTTACAGAAACGTTGGCTACAGATATGTTGGCTAATTACGACCATCGCTTTACACAATATGTTATTTCTCACCGCTCTGCGGCGTTAACAAAATACTTTATAGCTATAACTCACGTAGGCGATGTTTATGGTTATATTGCAGTATTATTAATTGTTTTTTTGGTATCATTATTAGTGTTTAAAAGTTGGAAATACGTGGTGCAAATTATAGTGGTACTTATGTTGTCTGCGGTGTCTAATTTAATGCTTAAACGGTTTATCGATAGGGCGAGACCAGATTTAGAGCATATGGTTTCAGTGGAAACGCTAAGTTATCCTAGCGGTCATGCTATGAGTGCCATGGCTTTTTACGGGTTCTTAATATACCTGTTTTATAAATTCAGCATACCTACTTTAGCAAAATATAGTATTATAACGTTTTTATTCCTGCTTATCTTAAGTATAGGCATCAGTCGTATTTATTTAGGTGTACACTTTCCTTCAGATATCGCTGGCGGTTTTATTGCTGGCGCAATATGGGTCGTATTTTGTGCGCTCCTCTTTAATTTAATAGATTTATTTAGAAAAGAGCTTAACAAGCAGTAAAAGTTACCGACTTTTTTTATTTTTTAAACCATTTCGAAGATACCCTTAATTGAAATAAACAGGGTTTAAAGCCTAAATATTTTAAAATGAATAGCCATCACAAGTTATAAAAAGTAAAAAATTCTTATATTGTTAGAGTAATGTTAAAAAGACAAGTCCTCTCTGTACATATGTTTTATAAAATAATATTCTGAAGAGGTTAAAAACGATTCATGAAAAAACTAGCGCTACATTGGCAAATATTAATAGGAATGACGCTTGGGGTAATATGGGCATTGCTTTCAAGCGCTTTAGGCTGGAGCTCGTTTACCCTTAATTGGATAAATCCTTTTGGAACTATTTTTATTAACTTATTAAAACTTATTGCGGTACCTTTAGTATTATTTTCCATTATTGGTGGTGTTGCAAACATTGGCGATCCTTCAAGTTTGGGGCGTATGGGCGGTAAAACCCTACTCATTTATTTAGTGACTACCGTAATGGCTATTTCATTAGGACTCGTATTGGTAAACACCATAAAACCAGGAAAATTAATAGATAAACAAAGTAGGATAGATAATAGAATCCGTTATGAAATTTGGGCAGATAATGAGGGACATGAGATAAAAGACGGCATTCATTACCTAAAAGACCCCGTTTTTTTTGAACGTGCTCAAAATATTTCCAAGCTCTCGGAATCTGAACTAAAAGAGGTTTCTGTTTCGGATAAACTAGAAAAGGCTAAGGAACAAAAAAATATTTCACCGTTGCAACCCTTAGTGGATATCGTTCCAGAAAATTTTTTCTTTTCGCTTTCTAGCAATGGGCTTATGTTGCAAATTATCTTTTTTGCGCTGTTCTTTGGGGTGTGTCTATTATTTATTCCCAACGAGAAATCACAGCCCGTTTTAATCTTAGTCAATGGCATAAATGAGGTATTTCTAAAGATGGTAGACTTGGTTATGCAAGGGGCACCATTCTTTGTGTTTGCCTTACTGGCTGGCGTGGTGAGTAAAATGGCTGGAGACGATCTCGCTAAGGTTTTAGAAATTTTTAAAGGATTGAGTTGGTATGCAGCAACGGTTTTAATAGGCTTATTGCTGATGATTTTTGTTATCTATCCTGGGATTCTGAAACTTTTCGTGAAAAAAATCCCTTATTTCGGTTTTTTTAAGGCTATGGGGCCTGCCCAAACTTTAGCGTTCTCAACCTCTAGCAGTGCAGCAACATTGCCCATAACTATGGAGTGTGTAGAGCATAATTTAGGAGTGGATAAAAAAATAAGCAGTTTTGTCCTGCCTATAGGTGCTACTGTAAATATGGATGGAACCAGTTTGTATCAGGCAGTTGCTGTTGTTTTCTTAGCTCAAATGCATATGATAGACCTTACTATTGGTCAACAGATAACGGTAGTGATTACTACCGCTCTTGCATCTATCGGCTCTGCTGCCGTGCCAAGTGCCGGATTGGTAATGATGATTGTGGTATTAGATTCTGTAGGCTTAAATCCAGCATGGATCGCTATTGTTTTTCCTGTTGATAGAATTTTAGATATGTTTAGAACTGTTGTAAATGTTACTGGCGATGCGACTGTTTGTTCTATTATTGCAGATGGTGAGGATATGTTGACTTATAAAAATAATAAAAAACCAACAGAAACCTTTAACATGGATTCTTAATTTAATCGTAAACCTATTTGTATGTCTGCAATATCAATAAAAACCCCTATAGTTTCAGTAGAATGGCTCTATAAGCATTTAGATGCTGAAAACCTCATTGTTTTAGATGGAACTATAATTAAAAATTTAGAAGATAGTCCAAATCAAATCCCGAATGCTCGTTTTTTCGATATCAAAAAGAAGTTTAGTGATATTACAAATTCTTTTCCGAGTGCCTTTCCATCAGAAAAACAATTTCAAAAGGAAGCTCAGGCTCTAGGTATCCATACAGATAGCGCGATTGTAGTGTACGACGACAAAGGGATTTATTCCAGTGCCCGAGTATGGTGGATGTTTAAAGCTATGGGACACGAGAATGTTGCGGTGCTTAATGGTGGATTTCCAGAATGGCAAAAAGCTGCATATCCGTCGGAAAAACCAAAACTATCTCTTATAGAAGTAGGCGATTTTGTAGCCCATTACCAACCCAAGTCTATGAGGTTTTTCGAAGATATGAAAGAAGCAACAAAAAACAGCACCCAGAGTATTATAGACGCCCGCTCTAAAGATCGATTTCTTTCGTTGGTTGATGAGCCTAAAGAAGGGCTTCGCAGAGGGCAAATTCCAAATTCTATAAACTTACCTTTTACCGACCTTATGGATGGCAATAAACTTAAAGACACTGAGGGATTAGAACCAATATTTAAGGCATTAGTTAAAAAAAAATCTGATATTATATTTTCCTGTGGATCTGGTATTACCGCTTGCATCTTGGCTTTGGCAGCCGATATATTAGGATATAAAAACATAGCGGTCTACGATGGTTCGTGGACAGAGTGGGGGAGTTTGGTCGATCCAGATTAGGCTGATACATGCGGGGTTTACCTGTTTTTATATAAAAAATCACTCTCCTTTTTTACTTATTGATGTATTCTTATCAATCCAAAAATTTACTTTTTAATTCTGGCGTAGGAATCAGGCATGCCTCTTTTTTTCCATACCACTTATAGCGGTTTTTAGCGATATAATCGTAAACCCAGTTACGTATAAATGGAGGGACAATAAAAAACACAACCATCAGATTTACTGGAAAACCTAATTTTGAAGCAATATTTAATGCTGCTGTAGATTTATAGGCCAGTTTTTTATTAGGAGTATAAAGAAGAATAGAATCTATTTTGGTTCTATCAATATGATGGGCCTTTATTACCTTTTGTCCTGCTTCACTTTGTAGTGCAGCAAACAAAAAAACATGCTCGGTATCTTTTTTAACAACATACTGTACGGCACTGTCGCATAAATTGCAAACCCCATCAAATAAAATTAATTTATTATGTTTAGGAATAAGATCCTTCATTTTATCATTTTTTTATGGCTTTAACCAGGTCTAGTTGTTCTAAATTTACATGAGTAGTAAAGGTGCCATAATTTACAATAGCTTTGTTTTTTTCTATTTTATCTACTGTGCCAATAGCACGGCCATCTTCTAAGCGTACACGATCTCCCAGCCTAATAATAGCTTTAGGTTTTGGATTTTCAATCGCTTTTTTCTTAGCTTCTTTTTTCTTTTCGCGTATAACCGTAACTACTTTTTCAGCTTCTTGTCTAACCGCTTTTTCCTTAGCTTTTGTTTCCTTTTTCTCCTTAGCCGAAACCTTCTTGCGTTTGGAGTTTTCTATTTGAACCAATTTAAAAAACTCGCCTAACATGTCTTTTTTGTCTTTGTTATCAAAATACCGCTCGGCCATATCATTTACTTTTTGTCCTAAATAAATTAGGCGTTGGTTGCTGTCAAAAAGCTCCTGGTATCCTTCAAGTTTCTTTTGGATTTTGGTGTTGATAAGCTCTAGTTTATCTGCTTCTTCAATTTTTTTCTTTTCATTAAGCTTTAAAGATTGTCCTGTTTTTTCAAGTTTAGACCGTTCTTTTTGAAGTTTTGCAATAGTAGCATCAAACCTCACCTTGCTACGTTCTATTTTCTTTTTGGCACGGTTGATCAAACTAAATGGAATCCCATTTTTTTGAGCTACTTCAAATGTAAAACTACTTCCTGCCTGCCCGATTACCAATTTGAAAAGCGGTTCTAAAGTACGTTCATCAAAAAGCATATTGGCATTGAGCATAAACGGCAACTCATTGGCTAAGATTTTTAAATTGGAATAATGTGTGGTTATTATGCCATAGGCTTCACGATGATAAAACTCTTCTAAAAAAGTTTCCGCTAAGGCCCCACCTAGTTCGGGGTCACTTCCAGTACCAAACTCATCAATTAAAAAAAGCGTGTTTTTATTACATTTTTTTAGAAAATAATTCATTTGCTTTAAGCGGTAACTATAAGTGCTTAAGTGATTTTCAATGGATTGATTATCACCAATATCTGTTAAAATTCGGTCAAACAAAAAGACTTTACTGCGTTCGTGCACAGGAATCAACATACCACTTTGTAACATGACCTGTAATAAGCCTACTGTTTTTAAAGTAATACTTTTTCCTCCGGCATTGGGTCCAGAAATAACAATAATCCGACTGTCTTCTTCTAATTTTATGGTTTGCGGAAATGTTTTTACCTTATTTTTAAGGTTGTTTAAATAAAGTAATGGGTGATAGGCGTCTCTTAAAAACAGTCTTTTTTCTTCAGAAATTTCAGGAAGTATTCCATTCATGGTGTTGGCATATTTCGCTTTCGCTGAAATAACATCCATATCGATTAAAAAATCTTGAGAATCTTGTAACAACTCTGAAAAAGGACGGATATAATTGGTAAGAGCCTTTAAAATCCTAACAATTTCTTCCTGCTCTTCATACTCCAGATTATTGAGTTCTCGAGTAAACTGTAAAGTTGTTTCTGGCTCAATGTATACAATACTGCCCGTTTTACTACCGCCCATGATAGATCCTTTAACTTTACGTCTATACATTGCTTTAACGGCCAACACCCGTTTGTTGTCCACGACCGATTCCCGGATATCGTCTAAGTATTCCAGATTATGATAGGTGTTTAACGCTGTGGCAAAACTTTGGTTTATCTTGCCTTTTACGCTATTAATAGACTGACGTAAGTCGAAAAGCAAATCGGATGCATGGTCTTTTATTTCTCCAAAGCGGTCTATGTTGGCATCTACCTTTTCAATAATGGCTTTGGTCACTTCTATATGCGCTGCAAAACTGTTAAGCGCTGGATAGTAATCTTTAAATTTGTTTATAAAGATTACTATTTCATTGGTTGTTATAGAAAGGGCCTCTATTTTTTTAAAGCCTTGAATATCTAGATAAGTATTTTCAATACGAAGCAGTTTAAGTTCTTTTGTAATGGCATCAAACCCATGGTTGGGGAGGCGGTTGTCATTATCAAAAGAAGACAGATATTCATTGGTTAAAAGTAGCGCGTTACGTAACTCCTCTTTATTTCTAAAAGGTGAAATTTGTAATGTTTTTTCTGTGCCTAAACTGGTAACGCAATGCGCACTAAGCTGTTTTAAAACTGTTGAAAACTCTAAATCTTGTAAGGTCTTTTCGTGAATGTGTATCATTCTTATATTTAAAAGAAACAAAGTTAAACATTCTGTTGAAACACATGATCCCTTTTAAGTGAAACCTGAGCGGGATTCTTTTAAAAAAACATTATAAAAATTACTAAGGTGTTTTATAGATCGTACCTGAGCAGATAAAACAAAAGGAAAAAGAAAACCCCACGATGTAGCTTTGAGGCATACATATCGCGAGGCTTTCCCACTAACCAACCAAAAAATTAAAGTCTCCTTCTTGAAGAAGACGGTATGTTTCCTGTATTTGAACTATTTCTTGTCGCTTGCGAAACGTTTGATGTGTTTCGCGTTCCCCTAGAAGAGGAACGAACTTGAGTGCTACTCGGCTTAGTTCTCGTACTGGTATTAATTTTAGTATATGTACGAGAATTATTCGGGTTTGGTTTTTGTGCTACCGAAGTTTTTCGTTGTATACGGGGTCTGTTCGCACGAGTATGGGGCGTATTAAGCCCTGTTGTGTTGGTATTCTCCCGTGTAATTCTTTCGTTACCAATAGGTTGCGAAACACGTCGATTTGTGTTACTAGGTGTTGAATTAATGTGTGTGTTTTTTCGATTATTATCATGATTTTTGTTTTTTAAATGGGTATTTGTGTTTTCTCGAGATATGCGACCTGCGTCTGATTTTTGCGACCCATATCTTCGGTTCGTGGTGCTTGTAAGCCTTCTATAATCGGCAGATTGGTGCCTTGTTTCAGTAGCATAACTTCTATTTCTGGATATGGTACTGCCCCGTCTATTAGCTACAGACGTTTTAGGTCTGTAATTATTATAATAAGGCCTGTTGTACACATATCTTACCGGTTTGTAATGTTGTCTGTAAGGTCTGCTGTATACCACACGGTGATGATGGGATGGAACATTATAGTAAGAATGCCAAGGTCTATAAACATAATGCCTATTATACACATTTATAAAACCTGTATAGTGTGAGAAATGATGTTGGCTGTTATAAAAAACATGTAAACCTCCAACACGGGACACATATCCATGATGGTTATAATGAATATTAACCTGTCCGGCGCGGGTTATACGCCCATAATAATCATAATAAATAGGACTGTTTTCTATTTGAATAATAGCACCATATTCATCATATTGAACATAAGCATTATAATCATAACCAGAATTAAAACTGATATTTACATGTGGAGAACCAATAGAAACATTTAAATGCGATCGATTATTTAACATGGTAAAGTCGAATTGCCCATCTGGAAACACTGAAAACTCGATACCGTTTTCAACAAAAATAAAAGCTTTGCCATAGGCTTTATTGGAAAAAGAATGTTCTGTGTTCACGGGTGCTGTATGCGCTGTAAATCCTGAAAGGACCATTGCTGTTATAAGGAATATGTATGTTTTCATAATTAAGGGTTTTTAGGGGTGAACAGTATGATATTTACAAACAACGTGCCAAAGACCAAAAGACTAATCTCAATACTGTTCATGAATTTTTTTTTAAGGCTAAAATATATTAATATCCCGCCTTTATTTTGTTAGTTTAGCAATCAGACTTATATTTGGATTTATGGCAAAACGCATCACTGAAAAACAACAACAAGACATCCTTGATCTTGCTGAAACTTTGCAGCAGCCCAGGGAAAACGCAAAACCAACCCTTTTTTCTAAACGAATAGGGCCTATAATAGAAAACCCTGAAGCCAAGACCTTTTTAATCCGCATGATGGATACGGCTTTTCGGTCTTCAAATTACATTAGGATTTCAAAGTATATGGATCGGCTTTTAAAGGCGAACAAAGCGTCATTTGTAATATTCAATAGGTTTGAAAAGGCCCTTATCAACATATATAGGTATGTAGGTAACAAAGTTCCTTTTATAAGCATTCCTTTAATGCTCGGTCAAATAAAAAGTGTTACTAAACCTATTTTATTTTTTGTTAATGATTCAAAATTCAAAACCCACGTTCTTAACAGAAAGAAAGAAGGTGTGGTGTTGAATGTAAACCTTATTGGCGAATCTTTGGTAGGGGAAGAAGAAGCCGCTGTTCGTATCGAAAACTATTGTTTATTGCTCAATCAAAAAGAGGTCGATTATATTTCCGTAAAGGCTTCTACCATTTCATCACAACTTAAACCAATGGCTTTTAACAAAACAGTAGACGACTTAGTAGAGAAGCTCTCTGTTTTATATCAAGAGGTTATCGATATTGAGAAAAGGACAGGACGAACCAAGTTTGTAAATTTGGATATGGAAGAATATCGGGATTTGGAAATTACCTTGTCTACGTTTATGAAAACACTAGATCTGCCACAGTTTAAGCATCTAAGAATGGGGATTGTGCTGCAGGCTTATTTGCCCGACTCCTATCAGGCGATGGAGCGTCTCCAGACTTGGGCTAAAAAACGTGTTCAAAACGGAGGAAGCCCTATAAAGGTAAGACTTGTTAAAGGGGCTAATCTAGAAATGGAAAAAACCGAAGCCTCTCTGGAAGATTGGCCGCTAGCAACTTATGCCACCAAGTTGGATACTGATGCCAATTTTAAGAAAATGTTGCTTGAAATGCTAACCAAAAACTCTGCACCAGCTTTAAATGTTGGGATAGCATCTCATAATATTTTTGATTTGGCCTTTGGGCTACACCTTGTAAAAGCACATCAAATTGAACGTTTTGTAGACTTCGAGATGCTAGAAGGCATGGCAAACGAAACGGTTTATGAGCTTTTAAAACAGCAAGTCCATTTATTATTATATACGCCTATAGTTAAAAAGGAGAACTATAATAATGCGATTGCCTATTTGGTGCGCCGTTTGGATGAAGGCACACAGCCTGGAAACTTTTTAAAAGAAGGTTTTGAACTAAAAAAGGGATCCGAAAAATGGAACATGCTAAAACAGCAGTTTCTCGATAGTTTAGCACGCATGGAAAGCGTAAGGGAAACCCAAAACAGACTTCAAGACAGAGCTAACGAAACGCCTGTCGCCCAGACTAAATTCTCAAATGTACCTAATACAGATTGGATCCTTTCTGCAAATAGAGCATGGATTTCTAAGATGAAGTCCAATTGGCAAAACCCTTTAAATATTCTAGGAGATACCATTCCTGTAGTTGGTGTATTACCAAAAAAAGAAAGAGAAAAAACATCCATAGAAGCTTGGAATGGTACGCATCCTTGGACATATGAGCTTGCGGATAGTGAGGATTACCAGCAAGTTATTGAGGCCACATCAGAATGGTACGGATTTTCTGTAAATGAAAGGGCAGAACTGTTAAGAGCTGCCGCTGTTGAAATAGAGAAAAACCGCGCAGACCTTATCGGTGTTGCTGTTGTAGAATTGGGTAAAACGGTTGCCGAAGTAGATGTGGAAGTTTCAGAGGCTATCGATTTTGCTAATTATTATGCCCAAACAGCTATAGATTTATATTATACTGAAGGTATAGAAAGTACCTCAAGTGGTATTAATTTAGTGTTATCGCCATGGAATTTCCCAATTGCTATACCTATAGGAGGCGTTTTAGCGTCTTTGGCTGCGGGCAAACGTGTTATTTTAAAGCCTTCTCAAAATGCAGCTGCATGTAGTTACCTCGTAGCAAAAGCATTGTGGACTGCAGGAATTCCTAAGAGTGCGTTTGCATTCTTGCCAGCCAAAGAAGATACATTAGATGCTTTTTTGATTGATGACACGATTTTTGATGCTGTTATTTTAACAGGAGGAACGGCAACCGCTAAATTTTTATTGGAAAGAACTCCAAAATTGAAATTATTTGCGGAAACAGGAGGAAAAAATGCGACTATCGTTACAGCGCTATCCGATCGAGAACAAGCTATTAAAAATGTGGTGCAGTCTGCTTTCGGAAACACTGGTCAGAAATGCTCTGCAACCTCCTTGTTAATCCTTGATGAGGAAGTGTTTAACGATAATCACTTTAAGTATTTATTGAAAGATGCTACAGAAAGCAGGCCTTATGGTAATCCGTGGGATTTCGAAACGGAAATTGGCCCATTAGCGGTTAAAATAAACGAAAAATTACAACATGTTCTCGATCATACCCCGGATAGCCAATGGCTTTTAAAACCAAAGGTAAATGGCGGGTTCTTTTTGTCCCCGGGCATTAAGTGGGGTATTACGCCAGCCGACTATGAGTATAAACATGAGCTTTTCGGCCCTATTTTATGTGTTATGAAAGCTAAAAATTTAAAACATGCGGTGAGATTGGTAAATAATTTGGATTACGGTTTAACAAGTGGTATTGAGAGCTTGGATACTCATGAAGTTGATTATTGGCTTAATAACGTGAGAGCTGGAAACTTATATGCCAATAGGTCTACCACAGGTGCTATTGTGCAAAGACAACCTTTTGGAGGAATGAAAGCCTCTTGTTTTGGTTTTGGAATGAAAGCTGGAGGCCCTAATTATGTCGCTCAATTTTTAAATAGAAGTGAAAAGGTTCTTTTTTCCAAAGTGGTGAAGAGCTCGTACCAAAATGCTTATGATAAGCATTTTTCAAAAGCCATAGATTATGCGAAACTACGAGGACAACACAATATTAATGTATATTTGAAGCCGAAGGAAATATTGGTTTGTTTAGACAGTGAAGTTCCTAAAAAAGACATTCAAAAAACACAAATGGTTGCTGAAATTTTAAAGGTTCCCATTTCTTTTTATGCGCTTGAAGCCATTCCGGCCATGCCCAGTTGTCGTGTTATAGAAAACTGGATAGAGATTGAGCAGCGCATAAACCATCACACTGTAATCCGGGCTTTAAACTATGATAGAATTGATATATCATTATTAACATTATGTCGCGAAAAGGATGTTCATGTTTATGGTGAAAAACCAAGTAATTATGGCCGATACGAATTGCTTAATTATTTAACAGAACAAAACCGCTCCATTAATTACCACCGCTATGGAAATTTAATGGGTGTGGAGCCCGTATAGTTTTTTAGCTGCTCTTTATTTTGTTATCACCTATATCGGTAAATTTACACTGGTTTTCACCAAGTAATTTACCGATTTTTGATTGATAATGAGGAAGACGCTTTATAGCTTATCCTTTAAATATTTTCCGGTTTCTGAGGCGCTTACTTTAACAATAGCTTCTGGTGTGCCAGAGGCAACCAAATATCCTCCATTTTCTCCACCTTCTGGACCAAGATCCAGAATGAAATCGGCACATTTAATCAGTTCTAAATTGTGTTCTACTACAATGATAGAATGTCCTTTTGCTATAAGGGCATTAAAGGATTTTAATAATTTCTGAATATCATGAAAATGCAGACCTGTTGTGGGTTCGTCGAAAATAAAAAGGGCTTTTTCTTTAGTGTTTCCTTTGCCTAAAAAAGTTGCTAACTTAATCCGTTGGGCCTCGCCTCCCGAAAGGGTAGAAGAGCTTTGTCCTAAAGTTACATAGCCAAGACCAACATCCTTTAAGGGTTGTAGTTTGTCTTTTATTTTAGTTTGGTTGTGTGTGTCGAAAAAAGCAACAGCATCATCAATGGTCATGTTTAATATATCATCGATATTTTTAGTCTCAAAAACCACCTCAAGAACTTCTTTTTTAAAACGTTTGCCTTTACAGGTTTCGCACTCTAAATGTACGTCTGCCATAAATTGCATTTCAATGGTTACTTCACCTTCCCCTTTGCAAGTCTCACAGCGTCCGCCATCTACATTAAAAGAAAAGTGTTTGGGCTGGTAGTTTCTTATATGGCTCAGTTTTTGTTTGGCAAACAGCGCCCGTATGTCGTCGTAAGCTTTTATGTAGGTTACAGGATTGGAACGGGAAGAGCGTCCAATTGGGTTTTGATCTACAAATTCAATCTGTTTGATGTTACTAAAATCGCCTTCTAATTTAGTAAACTGGCCCGGTTTGTCACTAAAATCAGTTAATTTTTTTTGTAGAGCTGGGTATAATATTTTTTTCACTAAGGTACTTTTTCCACTACCTGAAACACCTGTTATCACAGTTAGTACACCAAGCGGGAAATGCACATCGATATTTTTTAAATTATTTTCCCTAGCACCAATAATAGCTACATGGTATTTTGATGTTCTACGGGTTTTAGGAACTTCAATTTTTAGCGTTTCATTTAAATATTTTGCGGTTAAGGAGTTTGAAGCCAAGATATCGGCATAAGTGCCGTGAGCTACTACATGACCACCAAATGTTCCCGCTTCTGGACCAATATCAATAATACTATCGGCAGCTTTCATAATGTCTTCATCATGCTCAACCGCAATAACTGTATTTCCTAAATCGCGCAAGGCTTTTAAAACCACTATCAGTCGCTCGGTATCTTTAGGGTGTAAACCGATACTGGGTTCATCTAAAATATACATAGAACCCACCAAACTGCTCCCTAAAGATGTAGCGAGGTTGATGCGCTGGCTTTCTCCTCCAGATAAGCTGTTCGATTTTCGATTTAAAGTGAGATAATCTAAGCCAACATTGGCTAAAAACAAGAGTCGATTGTTTATTTCTTTTAATAATCGATCGGCAATTTTTGTATCGTACTCATTCAGCTCCAAGCGCTTAAAAAAGAGCGCTAATTTATTTAAGGGCATTTCAACCAAATCGGTTATGGTTACATTCGCAATTTTAACATAGTTAGCTTCAACACGAAGTCGTTTTCCGTTACAGGTTTTACATTTTGTTTTCCCTCTATAACGAGAGAGCATAACTCTGTTTTGGATTTTATAAGCTTTGGATTCTAGTTCTGAAAAAAACGAATTTAAGCCTTCAAAGTGCGCATTACCCGTCCAGATAAGCTGTTTTTGTACATCTGTTAGTTGAAAAAAGGGTTTATGAACGGGAAAATCAAATTTATGGGCATTATTTACCAATTGATCACGATACCAGCTCATACTTTCGCCACGCCATGGAAAAATTGCATTTTCATATACAGAAAGCGCTGTGTTTGGGAAAACCAAATCATCATCTATACCTACAATATCGCCGTAACCCTCACAAGCAGGACAGGCCCCGTAAGGATTATTAAAGCTAAACAAATGCACATTGGGCTCTAAAAAGGTTAACCCATCCGCTTCAAATTTATTGCTAAACTGGCGGATATGGCCTTCTTTTAGGGGCTCGACAAGGCATTCCCCTTTGCCTTCAAAAAAAGCAATTTGAACGGCATCGGCCAAACGGTTATGAAAATCTTCTTCGTCTTTCATAATAATTCGGTCCACTACCAAAAACACAGGGCTTTTGGAATGTTCAACATTATCCAAGTCATCAATTCTCTTTACGGTATCGTTTATTTTTACTCTAGCATAACCTTGTTTTTGAAGGGCTTGCAATTTGTCTTGAAGTTGGCGTCCTTCTTCTAAATAAATAGGAGCGAGTAAGAGTAATTTTTCTCCTGTAGGAAATGTTTTTAAATAATTAATAACATCAGAAACCGTATCTTTTTTTACTTCAACGCCAGAAACAGGGGAGTATGTTTTACCGATTCTGGCAAATAATAATTTAAGATAATCGTATATTTCTGTAGTGGTGCCCACGGTAGAGCGTGGATTTGTGGAGTTTACTTTTTGCTCAATAGCAATTGCCGGTGCAATTCCTTTGATATAATCCACTTTGGGCTTATTCAATCTGCCTAAAAATTGACGTGCATAACTGGAAAGGCTTTCTACATAACGCCTTTGCCCTTCAGCATATAGGGTATCAAAAGCTAAACTTGACTTTCCTGAACCCGATAAACCTGTGATAACAACCAATTTATTTCTTGGTATTACCACATCTATATTTTTTAAATTGTGCAATTTCGCACCTTTAATGATGATATTTTGCTTCGGATTTACTTCTGAAATATTAGTGCTCATGGGGTTTATAAGAAAAATTATTGCAAAGGTAGCATAAGTATTTTAACTGTTATAAAATTAAGGCTTTCAACTTAGTTTTTTAAAAAGTTGAAAAATATGTTGTGAATTAGAAACGATTCTTGTTATATTTGATTTCACTAAAACAAATTCAGCCTATAGTAAAACATTACTTTTCAAACTATTAACACCAAGCAAAGGCACTATTTCTTTGCGCTAAAAGTAATGACTATGCAAGAAAACGAACTTATTTCAGACGCAGCTCTAGTAAGCTCATATATTAAAGGAAACGAAAGCGCTTTGGAGGCTCTCATTGTAAGGCACAAACAAAAAATCTATAATTTTATTTATTCTAAAGTATATGATCGTGATGTTACGGAAGACATTTTCCAAGATACCTTTATAAAGGTTATTAGAACATTAAAACGAGGCGCTTATAATGAAGAAGGCAAGTTTCTACCATGGGTGATGCGTATTGCGCATAATTTGGTAATTGATTTCTTTAGAAAAAATAACCGCATGCCCAAATTTGATAACTCTGGTGAATTTAATATTTTTTCTGTACTCGGCGACCCAGCATTAAATGCAGAAAAAAGAATGATTAAAGAGCAAGTTGATTACGATGTTAGGCGCTTAGTGGACGAACTTCCCTTAGACCAAAAAGAAGTTTTATTGATGCGTATTTACGAGGATATGAGTTTTAGGGAAATATCAGACAAAACAGGGGTTAGCATTAATACCGCCCTGGGCCGTATGCGCTATGCCTTAATTAATTTAAGAAAGATTATAGAAAAACATAATATCGTTTTAACCCATTGATGCTATTTTTTTAGTGTTTTTTGCAATAAAGGTAATTTTGCTGCGTTATTGAGACTATAAATCTTAAATACAGTAACATGGCAAAAATTTACTCTGAGAATTCTTTAAAAAAAATGACAGCATTAGAGCCTAAGGATGAAACCGTTCAATTTCTTCTAAATTACTCTAAGGCTCTAAGTGTTATAGACTGTAGTACATTTAAGTTTGAAACACTTTTAAATTAGTTTTAAAAAATCCTGATGCGCTTGTATCAGGATTTTTTTGCTTTATAATAGGCATTCAAAACCGATTTTCTGCCAATGGTCTTGGTAATGATGTCTTTTTCTAAATCCCACCCTCGGGCAGGCGAGTATTGTCTGCCATACCAAATAATTTGTAAATGCAATTCATTCCAAAGTTCTTTTGGAAACAAGCGTTTAGCGTCTTTCTCTGTTTGCACCACATTTTTACCATTGCTTAAGTTCCATCGGTACATCAACCTATGAATGTGGGTGTCTACAGGGAAAGCTGGCACACCAAAAGCTTGAGACATTACCACGCTTGCCGTTTTGTGGCCAACAGCGGGTAATTCCTCTAAAGCTTCAAAACTTTGGGGCACCTTGCCATCATGTTTATCAATTAAAATATGCGACAATCCGTGGATGCCCTTACTTTTCATTGGCGACAAGCCAACAGGTCTAATAATGTCGCGTATGTCTTCAACAGAAAGCTTTATCATATCATAGGGATTGTCTGCAACTTCAAACAACAAAGGCGTTATTTGATTTACACGAACATCTGTAGATTGAGCAGAGAGGAGTACCGCTATTAAAAGCGTATAGGGATCTTTATGGTCTAGAGGAATTGGAATTTCTGGGTAAATCTTATATAAGGTATTAATTATAAAGTTTACACTTTCTTTTTTGGTCATGGTATTGTATTTTAGCAGACAAAGTTATAAAATATGAACACATTAAAGGTAGGCGATCAAGCGCCAAATTTTGAAGCTCTTGATGAGGAAGGTCGTACTATTAAATTATCTGATTATAAAGGGAAAAAGCTTATCGTTTTTTTCTATCCAAAAGCCAGTACACCTACCTGCACCGTAGAGTCTTGTAATTTAAACGACAACTACGAGCTATTGGAAGAAAAGGGCTATGCTATTTTGGGCGTTAGTGCAGATTCTCAAAAAAGACAATCTAATTTTAAAAACAAATACGGATTTCAATATCCATTATTGGCAGATGTTGAGAAAGAAGTTATTAGTGCCTTTGGAGTTTGGGGGCCTAAAAAATTTATGGGACGTACATTTGATGGGATTCATCGCACCACTTTCGTTATTAATGAGAAAGGTGTTATAGAAAAAGTTATCGATAAAGTAAAAGCTAAAAATCATACCGAACAGATTTTAGAAGACTAAAAAACTTGTCTTAATAGAGAGGGTGTCTGCTTTGATATTTTACAGCCGGTATAAATTTTATAATTTAAAATAAAATTTATACCGGCTGTGCTTTAAATTATACTTTAGAAATCTGCTTTAAATAGATTTTAAGAATCTTTTCTTTTTCTTAAAAGCAAGGGTTTTCTGGAGTAGCCAAAAAGGCGATAATCTTTAATTAAATGTGCCGTGCTTTCTGGCACCATATCTTCCCAACCTTTTTTACCGTTGGAAATCATATCCAAGATCTCTCTGGAAAACACATTCATTATCTTTTCGTCGTAATCTTTAATGTCAATTACTTTTCCATTATATTTAAAGAATTTGTACAGTTCTTTCATGCGTGGGTGCACCTTCAGGTTTTCGCTCGTAATCAATTCTCCAGTATCTAAATCTTTCATAGGGTAGAGATAGACCTTTAAATCTTTAAAGAACAGTTTGCCAAACGCCTCAAGAATACCACCGCTTAAATGACGGTAATATTTCTCGTCGAAAACATCCACCAAATTGCTAACTCCCATGGCTAAGCCTATTCTGGATTTTGTATAATTGGAAAAATACTCCACTACTTTATAATATTCTTGAAAGTTAGATATCATTACAGATTGCCCAAGCGAACATAACAAGTCTGCACGATCCATAAAATCCTGTTCATCAATTTTTCCTTCAGCCCTTAAGTTTGAAAGCGTAATTTCAAAAACGACCACCGTTTTATCTTTATCTACTTTATTTTCTTTGGTAAACATCTCATATGATTTCTCATACATAGCCATGTTAACCCTAGTTACAGGTCTAAAACTTCCTCTAAGAGCCAGTATGTTTTTCTTATAAAATACTTTTGCGGGCAGTACATTTTTACCGTCTGGACCAAACATAACAGCATCGGTCATGCCATTTTTCACCAACTGTAAACTCATCAATCTATTGTCTACATTTTTAAAAACGGGGCCTGAAAAGTTTATGGTATCAATTTCCAATTGATCTTTATCCAAATGATCATATAAATGACGTAGTAATCTTTTGGGCTCATTATACTTATAAAATGCACCATAAATCAAATTAATCCCTAACACCCCCAAAGTTTCCTGTTGTAAACGGGCATCCGTTTCTTTAAAGCGCACATGTAGGATAATTTCGTTATAATCTTGATGCGGATCTACTTGGTATTTAAGACCTACCCAGCCGTGCCCCTTAAATTGTTTGGCAAAATCGATAGTAGCCACAGTATTGGCATACGCGAAAAACAACTTATTGGGATTTTTTTCACGAGTAAGCCGAGTTTCCATATGCTCCATTTCTTGGGTGAGCATTTTTCTTAACCGGGCTTCTGTTACATACCTACCATCTTCCTCTACGCCATAAATAGCATCGCTAAAGTTTTTATCGTAAGCAGACATCGCTTTGGCAATAGTGCCAGAGGCCCCACCAGCTCTAAAAAAATGACGGCAGGTTTCTTGCCCTGCGCCAATTTCTGCAAATGTTCCATAAATATTCTCGTTAAGGTTTATGCGAAGCGCCTTAGACTTTAAAGAGGGTATGTCGTCAAATTCTTTGTCACCTTTTATGGTAATCTCCATGTATTATAAGTTGTTTTCGTATCATGTAAAGGTATCAAATAAGCAAATGAAAGAAAAATTAATCTTATTTTTGTTTCCTTAATAGCATTAGCATTTTGAAAATCACATTTTTAGGCACCGGTACTTCCCAGGGTGTTCCTGTTATAGGAAGCACGCACCCTGTATGTTTAAGCACAGACTTTAAAGATAAGCGGCTTCGGGTTTCTGTTCTTATTGAATGGGATTCTTATGTGTATGTTATTGATTGCGGACCCGATTTTAGGCAACAGATGCTTAGAGCGTCTTGTTCTAAAATAGATGGTATTTTATTTACTCACGAACATTCCGATCATGTTGCAGGTCTAGATGATGTTCGTCCGTTTTACTTTCGTCAAGGCGATATCGATATTTATGCACACGAACGGGTTTTAAAATCATTGGCCGTGCGTTTCGATTATATTTTTAATACCGGTTATAAATACCCTGGTGTTCCTACGCTTACAACGCATGTTGTAGAAAACACTCCTTTTAAATTACACAATTTAGAGGTTGTACCCATACATGGCATGCATCACAAATTACAGGTTTTTGGATATCGGTTTGGTGATTTTGCATACTTGACGGATATGAAAACGGTTGAAGACCATGAAATAGAGAAAATAAAAAACATAAAAGTACTAGTGGTTAATGCTTTAAGAGAAGAACCGCATTTATCGCATTTCAATTTAAAAGAAGCATTGGACTTTATAGAAAAGGTGAATCCAGAAACCGCTTATATTACACACATTAGCCATTTGATGGGATTTCATGAACAGGTGCAAAAAAAATTACCCAAACATGTGTTTTTGGCTTATGATACTTTAGAAATTACGATTTAAAATTTTAAAACAATAGTTATGAAACAAAAAATTTTTATGTATTTATTTATTTTCACAGCCCTTATTGTGCTGTTTCAATATGTAAGTTCAAAACGTATCATGATATTAAAGGGGCATAAAATAGAAAGCCTTGAAAAGCGTGTTGAAAATTATAAAGATTCTATTATTTCATTACAGGACCAAACTTATAGCCTGTCACATTTCAACCTAGATAGAAATGAAGATGCTATTGGCTATTTTGAAAAAGAGGGGTATGATGTGGATAGCCTCATTCCTTTTATTAAAGATGAAATTTATAAATTAAATGAAGTAAAGGGGCAGCACCCTTTAGTACCGTATGCTTCAAGTTCAGGCAGAAAACTAATGGTAAACACTATCAAGCTGTTAAACCACAAATGGATTATTGCCGATTTCTCAGACGGTGAGTTTTGGGGTGAATTGTTTATAACCTACCAAGTGACCTCAAAGAAGGAAGTTGAATTTCAAGTAGTAGAATCTTTTCTGTATCCTTTAAATTAATCGGCTTTATAAGCTATCCCTTTTTGTTTTATAACTTCTCCAACATACGAATACTCAAAGGTGTATGATGAGTCTGTGGTGGTAAGTATTTTTAAATGAATGTCCTTCTTATCGTTCATGCTCTTCGGGTTGATTGTTTTAAAAACAACTTCACAATCGTTGATCCATCGTAGTTTAGAAGAATCTATTTTTTTATTGTACACTTCCACCTGTAAGGTATCTGTTCTTTTAAAAGTAGAACGGTACACAACGTTATCGATTGTAATTTCACTGTAAAAACTTCCCGTTTTATAATCAACACAATGCCGTTCTGATTGATAACAATTAAAAAGCCCGAACAGACTTAAAGCTACAATACCTTTTTTCATGAAAAAATCTTTTGCCAAAGTTAAGGAAAGCAGTTTGTTTATACCAATTAAAATCGCTCGGTTGCTAGATTAAATGCCCTGTTAATATTGAAGGTTTTTAATTTTGAAAGCTTTTAAAGCTACCGTCTGTATAAAAGATAACAATACGCTCAATGGCTTTTTCTTTAGAAGAGACTTTAACGTCTTCATTCCGTTTTGGCTCTGTATTTTGAAAAAGCGAGGGTGCAGGTGCTTGTGTTTTAGGAGTAGATGGAAATGTACCTTTACCATTTAGCAACCAATAGAGTTCTACTTCAGGATATGTGTAGATAATTTTCATAACAAAATCTAAACTCGGTTTATTTCTACCCGAGATGATATGGGAGATGCTAGAACGCTGCACGCCAATTTTTTCTGCGAAGGCCGCTGCAGATTCTCCATAATAATCTATTATAGTTTCAAGTCTTTTAGAGAAATCCTCGCTGTTTACCATTGTAAATTTTAAATTAACTTTTCAAGTGTTACAAATGTAACTATAATATAGTTCATAATGAAATAAATGTGATTTAAAATAAAAATCAGTTAAACAAAAACTTAATTTAAGGCACTTTAAACAACTAGTAAAGAGTATTTTAGGTGTGAATTAATCATAAAACAAATTTTCTGTATACATTTCTAAAATACAAGTGTTTTAAAAACTGTTTTTGTTGTAGAAGTGTAAACAATCATCTCTTAAAACCTTGTTTACAAATGTAAATTAGTAAATGTTTACATTTGTACAATAAATATTTTTCAATGAAACCACTGTCTATTTATACGCTATTTGAAACGCATAAAGAATTAAGCCTTTCTCATCGTTATATCACTAACACACATATTAAACCACTTTTAAACACACTAGGTCCCGACTTTACAGTAGAGACTATTGGCGCATCTGTTATGGGCGACTCTATATATGCTGTTAAGATTGGTAATGGGAAAAAACGAATTTTAATGTGGTCGCAAATGCATGGCAACGAGTCGACCACGACCAAAGCTATTTTCGATATCTTTAACACACTTGCTTTCGGCGGTGCAGATGTGCGTCAGATTATAGAGGACTGTACCCTTTACATTATTCCTATATTAAATCCGGATGGTGCAAAAGCCTATACCCGTATCAATGCCAATGCAATCGATTTAAATAGAGATGCTCAATTGCGCACTCAACCAGAAAGCCAAGTGCTGCGTGCCGTTTTCGAGTCGTTTAAACCCCATTTCTGCTATAATTTACATGGCCAGCGTACGATATTTAGTGTTGGACGCACGAATAAACCCGCTACCGTATCGTTTTTGTCCCCCGCACAGGATAGCGCCTGTACAGTAACTCCAAATAGAAAAATAGCCATGGAGGTTATAGGCGTTATGGATCAGACGCTCCAAGAATTGATACCAAACCAAGTTGGGGTGTATGATGATGCTTTTAATTTAAACTGTGTTGGGGATACGTTCCAAAGTGAAAACGTACCCACCATGTTATTTGAGGCGGGCCACTTTCCAGACGATTATGCACGTGATAAAACCCGTGGGTATATTTACACAGCCATGATAGCTTCTTTGCTCTATATTGCTAAAAACGATGTTCTGGGCGATCATTATAAGGCTTATTTTAATATTCCTGAGAATGGAACCTGTTTTTACGATATCATCATTAGGAATGCCAAAATAGAAAATATAAATCAAGATATCGGAATCCTCTATAAAGAGGTGTTGGTAGATAATAAGGTGCATTTTTCTCCTGTTATTATGAAAATAGAAGATTTAAAAGGCTCTTTCGGACATAAAGAAATTGACGCAGCAGGCCGTGAGGTGCGCACTGAAGGCTTAAAAGGCCTGTGTGTGGATAGTGTTTGTTCATCTGTTTTAATTGAAAACAACATAGTGTCTTTAGAATTAGAATAAAATGTTGAAAGCATATATGTTTATTGATGATAATGTATTATTTTTGAGCTTTATTTAAATTTTCAATAAAGATGGGTAAAATTAAGTTAGACGAAATCGATCATCAGATTCTTGACATGTTGATTGACAATACAAGGATTCCATTTACAGATATTGCAAAAAAATTGTTAATATCTGCAGGAACTGTACACGTTCGTGTTAAAAAAATGGAAGAGTCGGGCATTATTAAAGGGTCTTCGTTAACATTAGATTACAAAAAACTAGGGTATTCCTTTATTGCCTATGTGGGCGTGTTTTTAAATAACACCTCTCAAACGAAGTTTGTTTTAGAACGTATCAGTGAGATACCTTTTGTTACTGTGGCTCATATTACCACTGGAAAATTTAATATTTTCTGTAAAATACGAGGTAAAAGTACCGAACATGCTAAAGAAGTTATTTTTATGCTCGATGATATTGAAGGGGTGTATAGAACCGAAACCATGATTTCTCTCGAAGAAAGTATTAATGATAAAAAACGTTTAATGCATTCTATATTTAATGATATGTAAGCCTTTTAAATAGGTAGTTTTTAATAAAATAAAAAACCAGACACATTTATTTGTGCTGGTTTTTTTTAAAAAAAAGATTAAGGTTTTACTTTCGAATAGATGCTTTTAACTTTAATTATATTTACCTCTAAAATATAATGTGATGTATGGCGTTAGGTCTCTAAAGCCATTATGATATGTGTTTTTTTGGCTTATGCTATTATTAAGCTTATTTTGGTTGATAAATGATTAAAATGAAAATATGTTTTTTAAATATTAAAAGTTTTGATTTATAAGATGTATCCCAAAAATGAATTTTCATTAACATGAAAGAAAAATATTCTGTTTTAATACCTGACGGGAATAGTAAGTTGCTGACCGTTGTTATTAATTGCTTATCAGAACATAAGGGTTATGATATTTATATAATTTCAGATGAAAAACGTAAAGAAATCATTTATCCTAAAAACCTAAAACAGATATTTGTATATCCAAATCTTAATCATAACACTAAGAATGAATGGCTTGCCTACGTGGATAGCTTGGTGGAAAAGTACAATATAGATGTTGTTATGCCTATTGATGTTACGGCAATTAGATGTTTATCAAAATATAAAACAGCCATAAATAAAACAAAGGCTCTAGGGCTTTTGCCTCCTTTTGATAATTTTGATACGGCGAACCATAAAGATGAATTGTCCAAACATTTAATTTTAAATCAATTACCTGCTCCTAAAACCCTATTATACTCCAAAGGGGAAGTCTGTACGAACCCTCCTTTAAAATTCCCTATTATCATGAAGTTGTGTAAAGATTATGAAGGCGGTGGGGAAGGCCTTCATTTTTTTAAAGACCAAGTACAATTAGAACAGTTTTTTTTTAAAACCGAACTCGATTGCTCTTATCTTTTACAAAGCTATATTTCTGGGTATGATATCGATTGTAGCGTGTTATGTGAAAATGGAAAAATATTGGCTTTTACCATTCAAAAAGGGTTTATGAAAGGAGAAAGTGATTTTACGCCACAGCTAGGGGTGGCTTTTTTGTATGAAAAGGCCTTGTATGAAGTTGTAGAACGCTTAATGACGTCTCTTAATTGGTCTGGTGTAGCACATATAGATATGCGGTATGATGAAAATGAAAAGGATTTTAAAATTATAGAAATCAATCCTCGGTTTTGGGGTTCTCTCGATGCTTCGATAATTGCAGGTGTCAATTTTACCCATTTTTATTGTTTGGCCAGTATGGGAATTACTTTTGACGTACCTCAATATAAAAATATACGATTTTTAAAACTATTGGGACTGGTTAAAACCATTAAAAAAAACAAACTGTTTTTATTTAATTTTCGGTTCTTGTTAAAAAACACCCCTTTAAAATTTTATAAAAAAAATCCATGGCCTCTCCTTTATATTGTATATTACAAATTAAGGGCTGGTGTTACAAAAAGAATTTCAAAAACTAATAAAACTTCTTAATCTTAAAAAAACGCTTATTCTTTTCTTTATATAGGAATAAAACACTCTAAATTCTTTTCTTTTTCCAAAAATAAGGATGTTATTGTATATTTACCTGTTTTAATATTTAAAGTGCCGATTTATGCAACTTATAGATGATTTAAAAGATGCTTTTGAAAAGCATGAAGAAAACAATGCTTTTTTCATAAATGACACATATTATACTTATAGGGATTTAGCGCAAGGTGTTTCTAATATAAGGCAGGCCATAAAACCACTTCTAAGTGAGAAAGGGGCTAATATAGGTTTGGTTGTTCATGATAATATCGAAACCTATGCTTCTATTATTGCCTTATGGCTGGAAGGAAAAACCTACGTGCCTTTGCACCCAGATTTTCCAGAAAACCGTAACCAAGCTATCATTGATCAAGCACATATAAATGCTGTGCTAGACGCTTCAAATCAAAACACATTTCAAAACACTTTTACTATACAAACGTGTGCGCTTCCTACATCTAAAATCAATTTAAATCCAAGTACGCTTAATCGAAGTGAAAACGCCTATATTCTATTTACCTCTGGCACTACAGGGGTTCCTAAAGGTGTTCCTATTAGTTTTAGAAACCTATCCAATTTCTTAAAAGCGTTTAATGCGCTTTGTCAAGTGAATAAAAAAGACCGATGTCTTCAAATGTTCGAATTGACATTTGATATGTCTGTGGTCTCTTTCTTGGTACCTCTTCTGGCCGGTGCTTGTGTATATACCATTCCTAAAAATAAAATAAAATATAGTTTTATTTTTGAATTAATGGAAGATTACAAACTCACTATTGCTATAATGGTACCTTCTATTATAAATTATTTACGACCTTATTTTGATGAAATCCATTGTCCGGACATGCGATTTAATCTTTTTGCCGGAGAGGCTTTATATTTAGATGTTTTAGAAGAGTGGAGTAGGTGTTTACCTCATGCCAAAATAGTAAATGCTTATGGCCCCACAGAAACAACCATTATTTGTACCAGCTATGATTTTAATCGGGAACTGGAGAATAAAACCCATAACGGTATCATGTGCATAGGTAAGGATATGGAAGGAACACTCAGTATTGTTGTTGGAGAGCAGGATCAGGAACTTGAAGAAGGGGCAACCGGCGAACTATGTATTAGTGGCAAACAGGTTACGCCAGGCTACTGGGAGGATCCCGAGAAAAATAAAACGTCTTTTTTTTACAAAGACCATAATGGTGAAAATTTAAGATTTTATAGAACCGGAGATGCTTGCTTTAAAGATGCTAATGGTGATTTTATGTATGTGGGAAGAGTAGATTTTCAGGCCAAGATTCAAGGTTTTAGGGTCGAACTAGCAGAAATCGAGTTTCATTCCAAAGCTTTTTTAGAAAAGATAAATGTAGTAGCAATCGCCCTTACAAATCAATTAAATAACACAGAAATTGGAATGGCAATTGAATCTGAAACAATCCCCACAGCAGCATTGATGAGTTATTTGAAAACAAAACTGCCACATTATATGATACCTACACAGGTTATCTTTACAAAACAATTTCCATTAAATTCAAATGGAAAAATAGATAGAAACACATTACGTACATTATTTATAAATAATTAAAACCATATGGAAAAGGACGCTATAATATTAAAATTGGAAAGTATTCTTGCAAACACATTACATCATAATAATTTTGAAATTACAGATGATTTAACAGCAAAAGATGTAGATGGTTGGGATTCCTTATCGCACATGATTATTATATCGGAAATCGAAAAAGATTTTGGTATCACATTTAAATTAAGGGATTTAAATAAACTCAATAATGTAGGCGCTTTAATAGATGTGATTCAAGCGAAGCTTTAAACCAATTATAACACGTATCGGTTTATGATTTTCAATTCTTATGATTTTGTTGTCTTTTTTGTAATAGTATTTGTACTATACTGGTTTGTGTTCCATAAAACCAAAAAAAGTCAAAACATTCTATTGCTACTATCCAGTTTACTTTTTTATGGGTGGGCCGATTGGCGCTTTTTAGGTATCTTGGTTTTTAATATTCTGTTTAATTATTTTTTAGCCAAAAAAATACACAACGCTGATAAGGAAAAACGAAAGCAAAGTATATTATGGATTGGTATTGTTGTTAATATTGGAATTTTAGGTTATTATAAATACTTCGATTTTTTCTACGAAAACCTCTTGCATATTTTTGGGTCTGGTTCTAGTTTTACAGCTTTAAACTTGCTTATTCCCTTGGGCATTAGTTTTTTTACCTTTCAATCTTTAGGGTATATTATCGACGTTTTTTACGAAGAAATAGAACCTTATAACGATTTATTATTGTTTTCCACCTACATGGCATTTTTCCCGAAACTGCTATCCGGTCCCATAGAAAAAGCCCAATTATTTATCCCTCAGATTACTGCTAAAAGACAGTTCGATTACTCCTTGATTGCAGATGGATTGCGCCAAATATTATGGGGGCTATTTGCTAAAATTGTGATAGCAGAAAATTGCGCGGTTATTGTAAACCCTATTTTTGAAAATTATGAAAATGAAGCAGGAAGCACTTTGTTATTAGGTAGTTTCTTTTATATGATTCAATTATATGCCGATTTCTCGGGATATTCCAATATGGCCATTGGTGTTTCTAAGCTTTTGGGCATCAGGTTATCGAAAAACTTTGCAACGCCTTTCTTTTCACTAAATATAAGTGAATTTTGGAGGGGTTGGCATATGACTTTGACCAATTGGATGATGGACTATATTTTTACTCCCTTATCCTTTATACTTCGGTCCTATAAGAAAATAGGATTAATTATCGCTGTGGTTGTTACCTTTTTAATTGTGGGTTTATGGCATGGAGCAAACTGGACCTATATTGTTTTCGGGTTGGTTCATGGCTTATATTTTATACCTGTTATTTTTATGGGCACTGCGGTAAAAACAGCTTCTAATGTGGTGGCTAAAAATAGTTTTTTTCCATCGCTGTCCGAGATCTTAAAAATGCTTGTACTGTTGCTTCAGGTTATGCTGGCATCAGTTTTTTTTAGAGCGGAAAGTGTTTATAAAGCGATAGCGTATTTAGGCGGTATTTTTAATGGCTCTTTAGTACAGTTGCCCTATACTATAATAAATGGCAGAAATGCTTTAATCGTTATGCTTATTTGCTTTTTTATGTTAATAGAATGGATCAACAGGGCCCGGTCGCATGATTTAGATATAGCTCAAAAGCCACTATTCATAAGGTGGTTTCTCTATATTTTTATCTTCATCCTTTTATTGTTTGCAGGTAGAGCAGCAGAAACTTTTATTTATTTTCAATTTTAAAACGATATGGTACTTAAACTAATTAAGAAACTGGCCTTATATACATTGATATGTCTTGGTATTGTAACCTTTTTTTTGGAAACCCAGGGCAGGCACATAGATGCTTTTTATGAAAAATTTACCACACCTAAGGTCAATGCCATGATTGTAGGCGATTCCAGAGGTTTTCAAGGCATAACACCGTATGTCATTAATGAAAAACTATCTTCTGCATCCTATAGTTTGCCTATTTATAATTATAGTTTTACCATTGGTCAAGCGCCCATAGGGCCGCTATATAGAAAAAGTATTCTTAAGAAATTAAAACAAGAAGAAAATAATGGCTTGTTTTTAATAGCGCTTACCCCTTTAATGCTATCCTCTAATAATGAAAATATCAATGAGGCTGGTGAGTTTTCAGAAAGGAAAGAACCGCCACATAACATGATTTTTGTGGATAAACGTCCTAACTACGAGTATTTTATAAAAAACATCAATTACTTTGAGTTTAAAGCTATGTTCAAAAAAGAATATACCGTACATAAAGATGGTTGGATGGAAATCAATCATATCTCAAAGGATAAACGTGTGTTAAAAGCCTGGAAAAACACCCAAATGGATCGATTTAAAGAAATGGCCAAAACGAGTAGTCCTTCTAATTACCGTTTAAAAAGTTTAGACACCTTAGTACAGACATTAAAAATATTTGGTGAGGTGTATCTGTTAAGACTACCTATTGATGCTGATTTTTTAGATTTAGAACATGAGTATTTTCCTGACTTTAATACTAGGATCGATGACGTCGCAAAAAAGAACGGAGTAAAATATTTTAATTTTGGAACGACTGATACTACAGACTATTTTGCTTTTGAGGGCCATCATCTGGATGTAGAATCCGCAGAGTTGTTCAGTAAGAACGTGAGTGATTCCATAATAAAATATAGCACCGCTAATAAATAATATCAGAATTCAGATGGGGCTTTTAATCAAATAGCCAAGGGTTTTTTGCTTTAAGTTTTTTAGGTATTTCCACATATACCGTTCGTCTTACAAAAAAACGCCATTTAGTCACTTGCAGTTTATGGGGTCTGGCTTCTAGTTTTATGGCTCCTTTTAAAGACTCAATATTACTAATTTCTATACAACTTACGGCCCATCTGTAACCTAATTCCAATGCTTTTTTACCTAGGTGATAATTAACAACAGAATAGATATTCATGCCTCTATAGCGCTCAACAGCATACGCTCTTTCAAAAATACACTCATCCTCCTCTAATGAGGGAAAGTTATGGCCAAAAAAACTTTTTATTTTTTCGTTTTGGGAAGGCTCTATAAACCACTCCCTAAAACAAGGCGTACCATCTTGGGTAACTGCCACATAACACGTTGGTATGTTGGCGTTTAAAAGCATGTCGTCTAAAGGTAGCCCCTTAAAATGTTCGTAATCGGAATCTCTGTATGGACGGATGCTTACTTCTATCTTCGCTTCTGGAATATAGGTAATGCCACGATTAAGGTCTCTTCTAAAAAAATAATAAGAGGTATTAGAATAAATTCTATTTTTTATTATTTTAAAAATTACTGTAATATCGCCATGAGTTAGCAGGCTAAAAAATACCTTAATTTTGTTTTTCATAGTAGGGGCGGGGTTTTCTAATCGACAAATATATTAATCTTAAATTTATAACAAAAATTAAAATAGGCTTATCCTTATAAAATAAGGCCGTATTTTAATCGCAGCGATAAGAAGAAAAGGCTGTTTTTTTTATTGGAATAGGCCTTAGTCATCAGCACAAGATTAGCCATTAAACAGCATATAAAAACCTATGGTTTTAAAAGCTTAAGACTTAAAGTTTGTTTTTTGTTTTTCCCTATAATTAAATAATCCTGATTTGCTTTAATCTCGAAAACATTCAAGTCCTTTATATGCTCTTTATGCATGTATAAAAATTCATTTATAGGTTTCTTTATAAAAACGAAAGCTGGACTCTCTTCAGTAATTTGATTAAGGCCATTCGTGTCTATCGCTTTAACATCTTCAAAAGTAAATAAAAACGCTTCTCGATAAGGCGTGTTCTTTTTAAATTTACACTTAATAGTATCCACTAAAACATCTATGTTTTTAGATTTTAAATAATTTTTGATATTTAATTTCTGAATTTGAATAGCCGCCGCTATTTGGGCTAAAGTAGTATGTTTTGGATATAGGATATGATGGTTAAAGCTGTAAATAAGGTTGCTCCAGCGCCTTTTGTATTCTAAGTCGCCATATGCCATATCCATAAGATCGTACTTGTTTTCCACACTCCATTCTAACAACTTATAAAGCGATATGTTTCCTAATGCAAATTTCGCATAGTCTATATCATAAGAAGGTACTGAAACAAATAGTATATTATTAAAATGATGGTTTAAACAGATATGCACAGGAACGGTATTATGATAAATCACAAATAAAGAAGCCTTTTTTTCTTTTATTAAAGCATAGCTTGTTTTTAGGTAATCGTCCCAATGTTTTAAAACCTTATTCGAATCGTTACGTTGGTTAAATCTATGGGTTAACATATGATGTAGGGTATTCATCAAGAAGTGATAATGCGCTTCTGAAATATCACCAAAATACATATGGTACTGTGCATTAAAACAACTTTCGAATCGGTTTACAAATCTTAAAATATTGGCTCTAAAACTCTTTTTGAACTCCGATTTAAAAAGGGTCTCTAGATCCGCATATTCTTTTAAAAGAATGGCATAACCTGTTATTTTATTTTGGGGCATTTCAACAACATTAAACGGAGTGTTGCTATTAAAATTAGGATGCAAATAAGAAGGGAATAGGGCTACATTGGTTGTGTTTTTAATAGTAGCATTCTCTTGGCTATTAGAGGTGAATATGGTTTTTTGATTGTGTTCAAATACTAATTGGCGGTAGCCATCCAAAACCTTGTTTTCTTTAGAAAGCGTATTGTAAAAGTCCTTTTTTACAACCTTATAGTTTTTAAATATCAAATCAATCCGATTTTTTAATGTTAATACTAGATGGGTTCATTTTATAAAATAGCGCCCTGCTCATTTTACTTTATAATGTGTGCTATATTACTCTAGCTCTCAAAATTCAAATATTAAGATATCAATTTTACTGAAACTTTTGGACATTCGACCGTTTTATAATTTATTATTTTCATTTTAAACGCCACATTATTAGTTCCGTCAAGTATTTAGGCTTATTATGTGAGCTAATTGCTACACGGAGTCTGTTTTAAAGCGATATAGAAGAGTCGAAACACAGGTGAATGGCTTTTGTCTTTCCCTTAATTATAATACAATTGTTTTGATTTTTAATTTTATACACTATTATATTATCTAAATGCTCTTGTGTTTTATATAAAAAATCATAAATGGGTTTGTTAATAATTTGGGGGTAATCGCAATGGTTTTTAAAATCTATTTCTAATAACACATCTGGTTTAAAATCCTGAATACTTGTTATGTTTTTTATGGTGTAAGACTCTGTTTTTAAGTGTGATATGTTTGGTCTATTAATTGGAAACTTTAATTTAATTTTATTATAGAGCTCACTTTTTAAAACATCTTTCACGATGTTTTTAAGCTTAATTTTATAGAACGCTTTATTGGCCGATAGCCTAGACCTTATATTTTTGGTTCTGTAAAAAATATGGGTTTCTAAAACATAATGGTAATTGCACCACCTCTTTTTATATTCTAAATCGCCATTGCCCATATCTAAATAGACGTAGTGGTTTGCTATGCACCACTCCAATTGTTTGTAAACTGCCGTATTCCCTAAACCAAATTGGGCATAATCGATGTTATAAGCAGGGATATAAGCAAAAAACGTTTTGCCAAAATGGAAGTTTATAGAGATTTGTATAGGTTCCGTACCATTATAAATTACAAATAAAGAGGCTTTTTTTTCAAGAATTAAAGGATATAAAATAGAATGATACTTTTCCCAATCCCTTAAAATAAAATTATCGTCTTGCCGTTGTTGAAACCTCCTTAACAACATCCCATGGGCAAGCGCCATTAAATAGGTGTAATTTTTCTGTGTAATATCGCCATAAAACACCTTGTAATGAATATGAAAACAATGTTCCAAACGTTTCATTTTTTTTATAATAGGCGTTCTGGAGTTTTTGTTGAAATGTGCGTTTAAATATTGATTGATATCTGTTATTTCAGGGGCGATAACAATACCAAAACAATCTTGCTGATGCTGTTCAATTGTTTTAAAATCTACTCCTTGTGTTTCACCATGAATCTCAGGTTTTAAAAATTTTGGAAATGCTATATGGACCTGCAAGCCTATGTTCTTGTCCTTTGGGCTAAGCTTTGACGCTGTGTTTTGGTAAAATAAAGCGCCATTAAAACCATATGTTAAGGTTTTATATAACGGCGGAACCGTGTGGTCTTCCAGAAGCGCATTTAAAAAGTGGCTTTTTTCAATTTTCATGACCTAGGATATTGATTTTGATAAGGTTACTGCCTGTTTTAAGGATATAGCTATGAGCCTCATTTACGATTTTGTAAACGCTAATGGAGTCCATGTGTAGTTGATTGGAATATAGATATTCGTAAACAGGCTGTTTTAAAACGTCAAACGCTGGACTAGTAATGTCGATATTTTTTAAATCGGATGCTTTATATTGATCATTAGAAGCTACTACCTCTAGAACATAGCTAGGCCTAAAAGGAGTTACTTCTGTCTGCTCGGGTGTTTTTAAAAATGATTTTAACCGCAACACACGTTCCTTGATGTTTAATGTTTTTATTTTGTTTTTTAGCTGTATTTTTTTTACTTCTATTGCTGCAATCGCTTTTGCAAGAATCGAATGCTTTTTATAATAAATATGATATTCGAAATTATAAAACACATTGCACCATTTCATTTTATACTCCATAATACCAAACCCTAGATCTAAAACATTGTAGTTGTTTTTTAGGCACCAATCCAATAAAATATAATTGTCTAAATGCCCCAAACTGAATTTCGAATAAGCGGTATCGTAGGCATTTGTTTTGGCCATCAGCATCGTATCGTTTATATGAACATTAAGAGAAATGCTTATAGGCGATTTGTCGCTATAAATGACAAACAAAGATGCTTTCTTATTATTTATTTGTTTGGCAAGGTTTTTAGTATGCATATCCCATTCCCTTAAAAACATGTTTTCTGTTTTTTTTTCTGAAAAGCGTTTTATTAACATCGCACGAAGTTCAGACAGTAAAAAATCACATTTTTCTTCAGAAATATCTCCGAAATTATATTCGTAACTAATATTAAAAGACGTTTCTAAGCGGCTTATCGCTCTTTTTAAATTAATACGGAGCTGTTTTTTTGTGAATTTTTCTAAATAAGCATCTATTGTATACGGGCCATCTATAAAAATTCCCGCACCATCTTTACCTTTATGTACAACTTTTAGTGAATTATAAAGATCATGATTAACCAATTTATAGTTTAAATATGTAGGCACCAAGCTCACATAAAGCACTTGGTTTTGAGTTGCTTTGGCGTCTTTATTTAAATAATCGGTATGGTTAATAGATACTTTTTCATAACACACAGGAATAACCCCTTGATTAAGGAAATCCCAGATAAATTGTTCTCTTCTTATGTGCTTCATTCTACCAAATGGCTATTCGTTATTAACGCTTGGCTTTTTTTTCCTTTAATGAGAAAGTGAGTATTATCGGTTTTAACGTGATACACCTTAACCTCATTAAAGCGCTCTGTGTTTAAATATAAAAAATCGTAAACAGGTTTTCTTAAATAACCATAAGCCTCTGTATTAACATCAATTTCTATTAAGGTATTACTATCAAGCTCATTAGCATGATTAACTTTAGTTATGGTATAAGTGCTATTAGGGGATGTTTTTTTACTGTTTTTAATCTTATTCTTAAAATCGTGCAGTGCCGTATTAACACCTTTGGCCAAAAGATAATTTATAAGATTGTATTTATGTTTTAATAGAAAAGCATAACGCTTTCCTATGCCTGTTTTGGTACTGTAAATAACATGGTGTTCAAAATTATAACGGGTGTTGCACCAGTTCAGTTTGTTTTCAAACCCCCCATATCCCATATCAAATAAACTAAACTTGTTTTCGATGCACCATTCTAGATTTTTATAAATTACGGTATTGCCTAAAGTAAACTTAGCATAATCTAAATCGAAGGTGGGAATTGCAAAATAAAACACCTTGTTAAAAATAAAATTTAATGAAAACGCAATGGGCTTATCGTTATGGTATATTACAAATAAGCACGCTTTTTTTTGGATAATGCTTTTTAAACTATTTTTTAAATAAAAGTCCCATTGCTGCAACACGATATTTTTATCGTTCCGTTGTTCAAAACGTCTTTTCAGCATTTGGTAGAACCGATCCATTAGAAAAGCATAGGTTTCGGTATCTATGGCGCCATAAAACATCTTATATTCTATATTCAAACAGGTTTCCAAACGTTTTAAAGGCCGCCTCACGTTACCTCTAAAATTTGTTTTACAGTTCGCATTTAAATAGTGTTCTACAGACTCGCATCCATCTAAGTGTGCTGCAAAGCCTGCTTTTTGGAATACTTTTTCAGTTTTTAAATTTTCAGAGGTATTTACGCTTAAATAATCTGGAACATAGGTATAGGAATGAAGTTTGGATTCTTGTTTTTTAGTTACCTGCTCCTTGTTTTTATAAATTGTTTTAGCATGAAATGCCACAGATTTATAAATAGGAGGGATGCTGTTTTTTTCAAACAGGCTAAAGTAAAAATTCCGTTTAATGATGTAATTTTCAATCATCCTAGTTTGTTAGTTTTGAACTTCAAGTACCAAACATTGTTTTGTAGTTTTAAATAAAAAACAATCCTTGGGTTGGTTATTGATTTTAAAAATATGAATATTTTTTATATGAGTACTACTTAAAAACGCAAAATCGAAGAGTTCTTTTTTCAAAAAGGCATATGGAGCCGACAAATTTATGGCCGTTAAGTCTTCTTTTTTATAAACGATGGTTTCGGGCGCTACCACTAACACTGCGCCTTTAGGGCTTATTTCTTTTTTTTGCAGGCTATAGGTGGCTTTATGAAGCTTTTCATGGATGTTTTTAGCTCTTAAATACTGTTTAAACTGAAAAAGGGCGGTTATGGCGTTTGCTTTTAAAGCAGCGCTAAGCGATTTCGAATCATAATAGACATGATACTCAAAATCGTATTTTAAATCGCTCCAACTGGCCTTATAATCAAAATAACCTTTTGAAAAATCAAAGATGCTGTACTTGTTTTTAAAACTCCATTCTAAAGCCTTCATAATAGACACTTTACCGATATGGAATTTAGAATAGTCGATATCGAACACCGTTATCGCATCAAAAACAATAGTTTCCGAAAAATATAAAAGGCGCACACTTATGGGTGTATCCTCGTTGTATAATACATGTAATGCCGCTTTTCGCTCTACAAGTAACGGGTAGGCTACCGCTTTATAAAAAGCCCATTCGTCTGGGTTTAAATTATTATTGGTGATTCTTTTATCTTGAAAGCGCTTGATCAACAATTGGTTAAAATGGTCAAAAACAAAATCATACTCAGCCTTATCAATGGCGCCAATTAACATTTTTTCTTTAATATCAAAACACATTTCCAGGCGTCTTTGGTAGCGGTTTAGTTTTTGAAGGCTACTTTTACTAAAGGTTTTTTTAAGATAATCATTAAAGTCGGTATAATTCTTTTGATGCACTAAAAACCCGGGATATTGTTTTATTTTTTTAAATTTTATGCCTTCAGGAAGCGCTTGGGTATTCACTTCAAAATATTGAGGCACATCATAAATGAGAGCTGTCTTGTTTTTAAAATCTTGCGGCATTTCATTTTCAACTAAAGCATAAGACATCCCTTTAGTTAAATTTTTCCCCACATTGGTGTATATAGATAGCCTATTGGACTTAAAAAAAGACAGTCCTTTTATAAATCCAAATGTTTGGGCCCTCTTTCCTTTATTGAAGTGCGATTCCCATATTTGAGCAAACGTTTCTGAAGCAAAAGGATTTTTTAATGTCACGAGTCTGTATTTAAATGGTTTTCTGCTCTATAAAGCGGAAAGAAATCGGACGCTATTGGACTGTTTTTTTTCGAAACCAATTCATTATAAACCGCCTCGTTCACGATAAGTTTCCATAAATAAAAGGGCTTAAAGTCTTTAGAAAAGGAGGCTTTAAAATCAAATAAAGAATCATCATCCTTACCGCCTAAGCCGCCGCCTAAATTAAAGAAC
Source organism: Mariniflexile ostreae (assembly GCF_042427585.1). NCBI lineage: Bacteria > Pseudomonadati > Bacteroidota > Flavobacteriia > Flavobacteriales > Flavobacteriaceae > Mariniflexile > Mariniflexile ostreae. The sequence goes on from NZ_JBHMFC010000081.1 coordinate 80,654, forward strand.
TTATAGCCTTCTTGCGTAGCGATAATACGCATTTCGTCAATTAATAGCTTTGTGGGCATCACATGTAAAAACGCTTCTTTAGTACCCGATAGATGGTATTGTACAATAGTATGGGTCATGATAAACATACTCCCTGCAATAATGGTCCCAGATTCATTATCAATAGCCAACAGCACTTCCGTTCTAAAATCCTTGCTTTTAAGAATATCCTCAAAATAAGCACTACTAAAATAATAGTCTTTTTTAGCCTGTACCCGATCCATATTTTCGTAATAGATGTCGATATAAGCCTGAATTTCGGCAGGCGTTTCCGCTTTTCTAATAGTACATAGTCTTCTGGCCTTATTTACATGGGTTTTAAGCCTGCTGGCATACAGGGCGCGCTGTTTTTCCAGCTTTAAATCTAAATCAATATTCACCACCTGACCTTGTAGACTTACGTCTCCAAAGTTTTTAAGCACGAGGTGTTGATGCGCCATAAAAGGATTGAGTCTAGAAAATACAGAGATAATGTTATTTTCTATAAAATAATTTTTAAGGCTTTTAATAAAATTCGAATTATTAAAGTCTGCCTCTATTTTTTTGGTAATGGGCCCCGGATAACCATACACCGAAGTGGCATCTTTATAAACCGTTCCAGGAATATCCCTAAGCAATAAAGGGATGGCGATTAATGCCCCTACTTTTTTATAAACCACCAACACAGGGGTTTCATCTGGTTTTTTAGAAAGCATGTGGTAGTCGTAGGTGTGATAAAAATCGTAGCTTCCAATGCCTTGAATAAGCTTATCCCAGGGTGCTTTTTTATCAATAACCTCAATTTGGGGGTACGACTCAATTTTTTCTTTAGCATATTTATCTGCATTGTACAGATATTTTTCCCCTTTGGCTATTTCTTTAATCACCTTACCGGGGATGCCGTACACCATTTTATAATCGCCTACTTTTCTGTTTACCAAAGCGCCAGCCCCAATAATCGAGTGGATGCCAATACTTATATCCTGAATAACATTAGCACTTAAGCAGATAGCACTAAAAGCACCTATTTTAACATTACCGCCTACAGTAGCATTAGGCGCTAAACTTGCAAATTTGCCTAAATTACAATCATGTTCTAGCAGAGCGCCTGTGTTTATAATACAGAAGTCTTCTATTTTAGCATCGCTATTCACGATTGCTCCAGCCATAATTACTGTACCTTTTCCTATTTTAACCCCTTTCCCAATGATGGATTTAGGATGAATGGCCGATATAAATTCAAATTCGGGTACAATTTTTATTATTTTTTTATAAATATTTTTACGCGTCCAGTTATCACCAATGGCAATAATACCAGCATAAAAATCATAAGTTTGGCTTAAGGCAGGGATGTCTTTTTCGTTCCCTAATATTTCATATTGAAAAATAAAACTGCCTTTAGGCTTAAAAGAATCTATAAGTCCAACAATAGTATAGTCTTCTAATTGCTCTATAATATCAATAATAACCTTAGCATGACCAGATGCTCCTATTATAATAATGTTTTTAGACATAGCGCTATATTGTTGTTTTACTGCCTGTAAAAACCGGCATGTTTAAATTATCAGCACTATTAACGCCATCCTTAATAATCACTTTTTTAATGGTTAGCAGGATGATTTTAAGGTCTAGCATAAAGGAGAGGTTGTTTACATACCAAGTATCTAAAGCAAACTTTTGTTCCCAAGAAATGGTATTTCTACCGTTTACCTGAGCCCAGCCCGTTATACCGGGTTTTACCAAGTGTCTTTTTTTCTGTTCGGTATTGTATAGCGGTAGATATTCTACCAAGAGCGGTCTTGGGCCAACAAGGCTCATATCGCCTTTAATTACATTGATAAGCTGCGGAATTTCATCTAAGGAATATTTTCTAATAAACGCTCCTACCTTTGTAATACGGTCCTCATAAGGCAATAAGTTACCTTGAGCATCTTTTTTATCGTTCATAGATTTGAATTTAATGATAGAAAAGATACCCTCATTTTTCCCAGGTCTCGCCTGAAAAAAGAAGGGTTTGCCATTATTGCTAAAAAACAAAAAAACAGTAACAAATAGAAAGATGGGAAACAGCACAATAAAGCCCAATACGGCCAAGACAAAGTCCAGTGCTCTTTTTATAATTATACGGTACATAAATTTTAATTTACGGTAAAATTAATCAATAAAACGAGTATTAAAACTTTTAATAGACTAATGGCTGTTTTGTTTGATAAATGGAGAAGCGCTACGGTATAAGGCGCAGTTTTATTTAAAAAAAAAGTAAGTACAGCTAACTCCAATGCCTTGCGAATGCAGAAGAATGCTTTGCTTACATGACAAAAAAATCTATAAAGCAGGGGTAAACCAGAGCCTATATCCTATAATATACTTTTTAAGGAGTCATGTCGTTTACCATCACGCGTCTTTTGCCCGAAGCCAATAAAGGGATCTCATTTACATAGTCCATTTCAATATGTGCATCGTGACCTAAATGCGACTTAAAATCGGCAATAAATTTAGCTTCCTTCTTAAATTCACCATCTATATTTATTTTAAAAACATAATGATTAGCCTTTTTTTGGATTAATTGGCATTGATTGAGTTCGTGGTAGTTGTTAATTAACAGGAGGATGTTATTGGAAATAATCTCGCCTTTGGTGTTGGTTATGGCATCTATTTTTCGGCCTTCCACTTCTGTTAAAACGAAATGGCCATCTATATGGGCTATAGTTCCAATATCGCCCGTGTCATAACGGATCATCGGCATACAATAATTAAATAAATCGGTTATCACGATGCGTCCTTTGGTGCCTTCTGGAACTGGTAGATCTGCATTTAATTCTAGAATTTCAACATGATAACTAGCGGTATTGATTATAAAATAAGAGGTTCCTGGGAATTGTTGTGCAATAATGCCATTTTCTACATTAGAGTATCGGGATACCGTATCTACATTAAAATATGTTTTTAGCGCGTTTTTCGTATAAGGGCTTAGGTGCTCTGAAATAGCAATAGCAGATTGGAGATTACAAGCCATCGGTTGGGCATTTGTTTTATCCAAAAATTTGCACAGCTGCTCGAAGGTTGAAGCATAGCCAATAAAGCTTTTAGGAGTTTTATCACTTTTTAGTTGTTCAACAAGCTTCGCTAAATACGTATCATTTAAATCGAAAACCTCTATAGGTTTAATGTTTTGTACCCATTTTGTAAGCATTCCTTTTTTTTCAAAAGCATGCCACATTCTAAAGTAAAATAGCTTATTTCCTATGGTGTAGCCTGCTTTTCCAGAAAAATATAAATTATCGGCTGCATTTCGTAGTGTTTTGTCTTTGTTTTGAAAAGATTTAAATGGGACACCCGTAGAGCCGCTAGTGCTTTTTTTAACTTTTTTTTTATTTATATACGATAAGGATTGAAATTCATCAAAGTTGTCTTTGATGATGTTTTTATTTATAACAGGAAAGCCCTCTAGGCGACAAACATGCTTATAAGCTGCATAAAAGGGCACGCTTGCTTTCGCATGATTTAAAATATGGGCAATATAGTTGCTCGTTTTATTTATATCGCCATGTTCGATAATGTGTTTGACATCGTTGTAATGCTTGTTTTTTTTACGTCCTGTAATAGCGTCGAAAACATTAAAAAGATAATATCTCGGGTTATTAAATGATAACATGATTGAAAATGCTTAGGGGTTTATTTCTTTTAAAATATCCTTTATTAATGGGTGCTTACAATAGCCTCCATAAGCGATGTCTGCCATGCTTAAGCAAGGGTTTGTATTGCCTTCAACAATAATAGGCCCAAAATTGCCTATAGCAATATCCCATCCAATAATGCGAGTAGGGGTTTTTAGGGATGCTAATTTAGCGAGTTCTAAAGTCTCATGTAGAAATGGAATTTTAAAACCATTTAATATTATTTTTGAGTCGGGGTGGCAGCCATGAACGCCTCCGCCTTTATCGAGGTCTTGAAATCCCGAACCCACAAGGGAACCTGCTTCCATATTAACAGCAACAAAAAAACCACCAGCACTTGTGTTATCGGTTATACTAGTGCCTATTCCAAAACGCATTAATGCCGATAATACATGTGCTTTGCCTTCTGTATCCAAATAGGTGTTTACCCGAATGGTATTTACAGAGTTGCTGTGCACCACATTGATATCAGGGTGCTGATTGATTTTCTCTTGATGAATATAACTAGTCGTTAAAAGGGTGTCTCCATGTTTTAAAATCTGTTCCTTTAATTTTGCTTTTTCAAGTACCAGACATCCTTTGCCACCAATGCCTTTTATTGGTTTTAAAAACAAGGCGTCTTGTGTGGTATCGGTAAAGACCGTAATAAAAAAAGCGGCTAATGCTTTGTGGTTGGTTATTGTATAGGTTTCGGAATTGTAAAAATATGTATGCCTAACGTTATAGCTTATCAATTTAGGTGTAGGCAGTTGGTTTTGTGCAGCATGCCAAGAAAAGCATAGTTTGTTATCTAAAATCATCGCTATTTCAGGAATGAGGATTTTAGGCGATTCGATAATGCTGTAGTACTGCTTTTTAGTTAGATAGGAGGTATGGTCCAGAACTTCTTTTCGGTATAAATATTTTCTAAAATAATCTACCGGTAAGTCTTTTTTAACATACCCAAAGTGTATTAATTCCTTGGCTATTACAAATGGGGGCTTTTTGTTTTTATCTTTTAAAAAAACCTGAAAGTTTTTAAGTCTGGATAGCATTTTTGTTACATTTAAGTTCTTTCATTCCTTTAGATCTATAATTCTAACCCCATATAAAAGGGATTATTTGTTTTGTACCATCACGGGACCATGGGGAGTGCGTTATTCACCAAGTTTCCCCTTTGCTTATTTTCTTTATAACTTTACCTGGTACACCGTAAACCATTTTATAACCCCCTATTTTCCTGTTAATTAGAGCTCCCGCACCAATAACGCAATGTGTTCCAATACTTATACCCTGTATAACATTAGCATTTAAAGCAATGGCACTTAAAGCACCAATTTTTACGTTACCGCCTACAGTAGCATTAGACCCTAAACTAGAATAATTGTTCATTTTACTATCATGACCTAGGGAGGCTTGGGCGTGGATGACACAAAAATCTCCTATTTTCGCATCACTGTTCACCACTGCACCTGCCATAATAACAGCGCCCCGACCTATTTTTACATTTTTATCAATGATGGATTTTGGATGAATGGCGCTTATAAAATTAAAATCCGGGAGGTGTTTTTTAATATCTTTATAGATGTTCTTTCTCGTCCAGTTATCACCAATGGCAATAACCCCCGTAAAAACGTTATAGGTTTTGCTTAAATAGGGAATGTCTTTATCTTGTCCTAAAATTTCATAACCGAAAACCCTTGTGCCTTTACATTTAAAGGAATCAATAAGTCCGATTATACTATAGTTTCCTAAGGTCTCAATAATTTCAATAATAACTTTGGCATGGCCAGAAGCTCCTATTATAATAAGATTTCTTTGCATGAATTCACATAGTTTAATTTAAAAAAAACAATTTTCCCATGGTGTTCGGAGCATACAAAAATGGGGTTGGTTTATATAATCATGCTATTAATATTTAAAAAACAGTAAAAATAAGAAATTTCTTTCTATAGACTAGCTTAAAATAATATAAAGACATCCAATGAAGATGTTGCGCATCTTAAATACATACCTAAAAACGTAAAAATCTTTCGATAATCAGGTGAGCCTAATGCTTTTTTGATTGTTTGTGAGAAAATAAATTAAAATTATGACTTGTGGAATAATTATAGACGAACTGTTAGTTAAGTTTGATAAAGGGATAGGGCTGTATGGTCTTTTATGCTTTTCTTCTCTAGCTTAAAACAGCTATTAGGCGATGCCTATCCATGTCAATCCTATAAGGATTCTTTACTTCGCAAGCTCCGTTCTGAATGACAAGAAAAAGGTGTCAACGCAGTTGAAAAACTAAAGCCGTATATTTCTAATAAATTGTTACGCTAGAAAAACACGGGGATTTAAGATTGTTTCTCTACACCTATAATATAACGACTCATGGGCAAAAGCACAATTAATCTGCAAATAATCAAGCATATTAAAAGTGATAATAATGAAATTAACGGTGTTTCTAATAAAGGATGTGATAATCGGTTTGACTCAAACAAAACCCAAACAAAATCTCTAATAACTAAAATATGCATTAAATATATGCCAAAAGAATACTTTGCAATTATATTCATAGCTCTTTCAATAGGGTCTGGTAAAGTGAAATTTTGAAAAAATAGAAAAATGGAAGTAACAAATAAAGCACTAGTTATCGATAAATTATGAGATGCAATTTCTAAAAATTTTCTATCAACAAAATATGCATATAATAATGGAGTCGCTCCTAAAACAATTAATGCGCTTATAATACAAATACCTTTAAGTTTTCTTTTAAAGATAATGGGGTATTGTCTTAAATAAACACCAAGAAATAAATAGCCAATAAACCCTCCCAGATAAACAGTTATAAAATTATAATGTCCATTAATTTCATAAATATTAGAATGGAATATAAGATTAAGATATGGAATTAGCAGTGTTAAAAACCATATCGCTAAAATTACTTGTAATGTTTTCTTGTTGCTTTCTTTAAGCCAAGGAGAGACGATAGGAATAATTAAATATAGGCCACAAATAGCATACACAAACCAATAAACCCCTGTAACAGGTAAAATAGGAAATAACAATAATTTATTAATAGACTCACTAACAGTTAGTTCATTTTGAAAAAACTTAATAATAACAAATATAAATGACCAGAAGAAAAATGGGGGTATGAGCTTGCTAAATCTTTTTTTGTAAAATGCCAATAATTCTAAACGTGTTGGCGCTAATAAACTGGATGACATGGTAACAAAAAGCTCAGAACTTGGCGAACCCATTATTGAAAAAAGCACCATAAAAGGACCAAAAGAAAGGTCTACGGCAGGCATAGCTGAATGGGTTAGTATAACTAAATAGCAAGCAAACGCTCTTAGATTATTAAAATATTGAATTTGCATATGAAAATTATTGACACTTTTTAGTTGGTTTCAATATGATGTTTTTAGATATGTAATTCTTAAAAAAACTACTATTAATCAATTACTAGGTGTTTTTAATATAAAAACAAGAGTTTCAAGAAACTAATCAAGACTCTTATACTCCTCCAAAATAGCTTCCCAAACCAATCGCCTTTCGTAATGCGATACAATATGGGCTCGGGATTGTTCCCCCATAGCTTTTGCTTCGGCTGGATGTGAACACATATAGATCATCGCCTTTAAAAGCGCTTCTACATCTTTTGTGGGTATAATCAGGCCACTATGCTTGTTTTTAATAATTTCATTACAGCCATTTATATCGGTAACAATACTAGGCAATTCCATAGCGCCCGCTTGCATTACTACATTAGGGAAACCTTCTCTATAGCTAGGGAAGGTGAGCGCATGCGATATTGCCAAGTAAGGTCTTACATCTGCAACCCATCCCGTACTCATAATATTTGTATTAGAGGCTATGGCGGCCATTGTTTCTGGAAGCAGTGGGTCTAAATCATCTTCATAGCCTCCAATAAGTAAAAGCTTTATAGCGCTATGTGTTTGGTTTAAAAGATTAAAAGCGTTTACCAATTCATTGATGCCTTTATCTTTTACTAAGCGCCCCACAAAAACAAATACAAAATCATCTGCGTTTATATGCCACGTTTTTTTTAAAGCAAGCTTTGTTGCCGCAGCTACTTGTTCAGGGTTAAAATGGAGGGTGTCTATACCGTTTGAACTGCCGTTTGCCAAAACTTTTAGTTTCGTTTTTACTGTAAATTTTTGTTCTAAAATAATATCATAGAGCCCATGCGAATTGGGGTATATTTTAGTTGCACAACGGTAGGTGTTTTTTTCTACTAAATTTAAAATATGTCTTTTTGCTCCAACAGCCTCGAGTAGAGGTAAACCGGCAATGGTATGCAGCCGGTGTGGCACACCGGCCAACTTAGCCGCCAACATGCCTAACGTTCCGGCTTTTGGTGTGTGCGTATGTACGATAAATGGCTTTTCTTTCTTAAAAATTTTGTATAGTTGGTAAACGCCTATTATATCCTTTAAAGGAGTGATTTTTCTGGTCATATGAACCGGGTAGGCTTTTATCTGCTCCTTTTTGGCTAAGTGCTCTAAAAAATCTCCAGAAGGGGACGACACGCCCACAACCTCGAAATGTTTGGACATAAACTTTAATTGTCCTTGTAGTAAATCGCGTAGCGATCCTGGCACTGTAGTAATACGGATTAATTTTTGCTTCATTTTAATAAGCTAGACTTTTATAGTCTGACGGCACAAATATAAAAAAGTAATTTGTTTGTAAGCGGATTGTCTGTTTTAGTGCACGAATTTTGCGACGAACGGAATTTGATGTGTTTGTCCTATAAAAAAACGCTAATTCCGGTATCTATAAGCAATTTAGCACCTATTCTAAGCGCTAACCTATTAACAGTAAATAATTTATATCAAATTATTAACAATACATTCACTTATTTAATTGTAAATATTATATTTGCGTGCCTGAAAAAAAATCAATTTTTTTTAATCCAAAAAATCTAAATATTAACCTGATGCGTATATGGGGTAGAACTGGACTCAAAAACACTTCTAAACGCTAATTTTTTGCATTTTGTCGATAATTTTTAATCTCAAATGAGTATTTCGTCGAAAAAAAACGTGTTTAATCGATTTTAGTCTGTTTTAGTAATACTATTGTAAAATTATTTATTCCAGTGCCCTTTAATGATTATGAAAAAGACGATTAAAATGAAAAAAATGATTAAAAACATGTTACCCGCGCTCCTTTTAATAATAACCCTAGCATCTTGTAATACAGAAGACCTATATGTAGAATCGGTAACCCAATCGACTACAGATATCGAAAAAGAGGAAGATATAGGCTTGCCTGAGGGTGAAGCTTTAGATATCACGACCCCTTGCGATTATGCTTTAGACCAAGTCGAGCCAAATTCCACGCTTATTATTAACTGTGTTTTAGATTTAAAAGGCCAAACGGTGACCTTACCAGCAAATGTGACCATTGAGTATCAAGGCGGGGAGGTGATTAACGGAACCCTTAATTTTTCTCAAAATACGACTATAGATAGTGGTATTTTAAATCAATCTTTAGAGATAGGGGGCGCTAAACCTTCTGTAAAAGATACAAGCTTTGATTTTATTCCTAGTAAATGGGGGATTGTTGAGGGGAAAGTAACGTCTGAAGTTGCATTAAGAAATAGAGATATTTTAGAGTCTACTATGAATACCGTTAAAAATTTGGGAATTAATACGTTTTCCATAGGTAAAATGGATGCTTATTTTGAGGTTAGTAAAGTTACGAGCACCACGACTAACCAGAATTTTTACCCAAGTACAGAAGCTATAAATATACCGTCTGATTTTAATTTAGAAATGGCGGATAATACTATACTCAGAGTTTTTCCAACAACAAACAAAGGCTCAGCCTCACTTCTTGCAATTGCAGATGCTAGCAATGTTACTGTTAAAGGCGGAGTTTTGTATGGAGATCGGGATTTAAGACAATATGATAAAGCGAATGCAGAAGATGGCGCTTTATTATTTACTATTAGGTCTGGGAAAAATATAATATTGGATGGTATTAAGTTTACCATGAGTTCTAGAACTGCCCTAACCATAAATTCATTTGGTTTTACTTTCAATCCAGATTATAATCCAGGTAATAATATTACGGTAAGAAATTGTCTTTTTGAAAGAAATAGAGGTATGGCCTGTTCAATAACCGATGGACATAACATATTGGTTGAAAGCAATACTTTTATAGACACTGCACAACCAACTAAGCTCTCTGATGGAGGTGTAGTAGGTTTTGCTATAAATATTGAGCCCGTTAGGACGCGTAATGTTGCTACAGGTGAATTAGTATATTATCAGAATGTTTATGATGTGACTATTAAAAATAATACTGAAATAAACAGTAGAATAGGTGCATTTAATATTTATTTAGGCGATAATATTTTAATTGAGGGAAATAATATAGATACTGGTGTGGGGTATACATTTGCTACAAATTGCAAAATTTATAATAATGATTTTGTTCAAAAAATTGCTGGACTTAGGCCAGCCATTCTTGCTGGCGGGGCAGGTGAGACTGTTTTTGGAAATGAGATTTCTAATAATAGTATACTAGGGTACGGTGTTGGAATTGCAGCCAATCATAAAAATGTGAATATTTTTAATAATAAAATAAATGATTGTAAAATAGGCATACAGCTAAAACAATCAACTAATATGAAAATATATGGTAATTCTATTAAAAATATTAAAACTGCAAGTAAGGGAATTACAGCACATATCGCAGAAGTTAACGATGTCGATATTTATAATAACGATATTGATGTGGTTACGAACCCTTTGTATTTTGTTCAATTAAATAAACTTAGTACTTCTGCAAAATTTAACGTGAAGGTTTATAGTAATAAACTTAGTAACAGCAATAATGGAGCTTTATCTTTTTCAAATGCTAACGGGGTAGATTTTTATAATAATAGTGTAAAAGGAGGCTTGCAATTAGGAACTGTTCAAAATTTCAAAATATCGAATAATACCATTACAAGTTATAATAAACATGGTATCCATTTGACTAAATCTAATTCAAATGTTCAGATTAACCTCAATAAAACGACTGTTGAAGGAACGAACACACGTTTTCAATGTATAAAAAACGAAACAATTGGGGGAAGCAATATAATTTTAAGCTCAAATAATGTATGTATTTAATAAATAAGTAAATAGAACAATTAATTAATCGGTGATTATTAAATAATATTCAAAATTAATTAGTTTACATTTTTTAAAGAAAAAGTTTTATGAAACAATCACAGATGTTTTATAAAACTTTTTCTAATCTGAATAAATTCCACACTGTATCAAAAAGGGATTTCCTTTTGGATATTGATTGAGTCTTTCTTATGAAGAAAAGTTGGACTACGATGATATATATTCCAATTCATATTAAAAATAAACTCTTAATAATTCAATGAATTTTTAACAAGTCTAAACTTGCCACTCTTTTCAACTGCAATGTCTTTAACATAGGTCACGTTTATTTCCATTTTAGCACCTACACGCTCTCTTAAATTACTTGTAAACCTTTTACTATCGTTATCTGTAAACGTTTCTTCATCTTTAATGATAAGCACTAACAGTTTGTTTTTATGATGTTGTTGTACTTGAAATTTAACAATACCCTTTACGCCTTTAAGACAGTTGGATACATTTCCTAAGTTTATTTTCCCTGTTTCTTCTGAATAAATATAATCTGAAGCACGTCCTAGAATTTCTTTTACTAATGGGTTGTTATTCCCGCAGATACACTTATCAGAGCTTAATTCTATTACATCACCAATATCATAACGAATTAAAGGGGTGCCATGAGTATGGAACGCTGTAACTACTAATCGCCCTTTATGTGCTGGTTTAAAAGCATCGTCTAACACTTCAAAAACCCCACTTTGTAATTCCATATGCAGATTTTTGTTTCGGCACTCTGTAATAAATGGTGCACCTTCCGATGATGCATATTGGTTGTACACATTTGTTTTAAAATAATGTTCTAATGTGCTTCTAATAGCTTGCGTTACTGTTTCTGCCGTTGGAAATATGGCTTTAATGGTGTGTGGAGGAAAAGGAATATTATGTTTTTCTCCGTATTTTGCAATTTCATACATCGTAGAAGGAAAACCTACCATGAATTCAGGTCTAAATTTTATTAAATTTTGTAAATAATACTTTAAGTATTTTTCATGTATATAAAAAGTAGAATAATACCTTACTTTATATAGATAATCTGTTTTCCAAAACCTGTTTTTTTTCACATCGCGCTCTGATAGTAAACTTTTTCCGCTAAACCAAGCCGTTTTTTTTCCTAATGTATACCCAAATTTTGATCTAAAATTGTCTAATATAGCAAAGCGCTCCGCTGTGTCTTCAGCTGTGTATACCACCTCTAGAGACTTTCCTGTTGTACCTCCGGTTTTAGAAACATGCCCCTTATTTTTAGTAATAGTATAAACGCTGTCAATATCAATGCGTAGGGCTTCTTTATCTATTATAGGCAAAGTTTCAATGTTGTCGATATTTTCAGGATTTGCAATCTCGCTATATTTCTTTTTATAAAATGATGAATATGATATGGCATGCGCAATAAATTCGCCGTATTTTTCTTTTTGAATTTTTAATAAGGCATCTAAAGCTAACTTATTATTGGCTTTATAGTGTTTTAAATACTCATAATATAATGTGGAATAGCGTTTGCGGTAGGCAAGTATATTAAAAAAGGTGATGATTAAGTTCTGAATACTATGAGGTGCAGAGCGATATATTTTTTCTTTAAAGCCTTCCATATCCTTATTTGTAATGTTGTATATAAAAATTTTCGATGTTTAATGCATTTTCAGTGATATCATAGTTACCATCCGTAATCTGTTTTAAATTATTTTTCTTTTCGAAAGGAACAAGTGATACAACTGTATTGGCCCAATATTGAGGCTTTAAATCAATTGATAAATAGTGGATATCATCAGTTAATTGAACTTCTTTTGTTATGGTGTCTGAGGCTAAAATTTTAACTCCAGCAGCTTGTGCCTCTATCAATGTAACGGGCAAGCCTTCATAAAAGGACGGGAAAACAAAAATATCTATAAGCTGTAAAAGTTCGGGTATATTGGTGCGTAAACCTAAAAATTTCACTTGATTGCTAACCTCTAATTTTTCTGTAAGCCTTTTTATTTGATCATCTAAATGACCATCGCCTATTAAGATTAAAATAAAATTCTTGTTTATTTTGAGAACTTCTGCAAAAATCCGGATTAAATACTCATGGTTTTTTTGATGTGTAAATCGGCCTATATGGCCTAAAACCGTTTGATTGTCTATTTGAAATTCCTTTTTTAATTGTTCTGATAGAGATGGATTATAAACAAATGTTTTGGCGTTAATGGCATTATTCATAACCTTAAACGGCATTTGCTCTCCAAACAACCATTTGCCTGCTTTAATACCACAGGCGAACCGATGCGTACTATGCTTGTGAATTTTTTTCTTTACTTGAATCTTTATTATTTTTTTTATGGCTTCAATAAAGTTTGCTTTACTTTTTAAAGTTGTTTTTATGTTAATGGGATCCATGGCAATATGCGCATGTGCTATTCTGACTGGTATATTAAATTCTTCAGCAACCTTTAGAGGAAAACAACTAAAAGTGTTTAAATGGGAGTGTACAATTTTATAAGTATGATGTGTTTTGAAAAATTCACGTAGCGCATTATAATAATTTTGGGGAAATATGGGGTTTATTTCAGGCAACCGATATATCACGCCACCCAGTTGTTCTATCTCTGCATCGAAGGCAGCTGAGCCTTCTCGATGTACTAAAAAATCAAATTGTATTTTGGTTTTATCTATGTGTCTGTAATAATTCATGATCATAGACTCGGCACCGCCTCGCCCCATGGTCGTAAAAACTTGTAATATTCGAATAGGTTGCATATTAAAAATCGCTTTTGGTTTTATATCGGATATATAAATTTAAAGCAATACCGAATGGGATTGCCAATAGAGTTAAGCCTTTATTAGGAGATTCCTTAATGAAATTCCAATTTTTAGAAAACATAGCGCTGGATATATAATGTATAGTGTTTTTTAATTTATCTTTAGGATTTTTAGCGAGTGCCATTCTCGATTTTCTTGAAAAAGCAAAACCTTTTGGATGTTTTCTGTATTGTTTTAATATGTTCATACTAGAACCGTCCGCCATATATTCTACAATGCAAAACACTTCATTAACCGGATGTAATACGTAGTCTTGATCGATTAGTTGATATAAATAGCCCAAAGGCACAAAGCGCTCGCCTTTGAAAATAGGGTAGGGTGGATATTTTTTCACAACTTCTGTTCTGTATACTAATTTTTTATCTCCTAAAACACCATGTGTATTATAAACATCATACAATGTGGTACTCTTAACGGTATTGGGTATTTTTGTTCCAATAATAGCTCCCGTTTTATCGGCATCTAAGCCTATTAAACCCGCATATTCAGGTTTGTTCTCAATAGTTTTCCAGTGTTTTAAAATAATTTCCACCGCATTACTGGGCATAAAGTCATCTGAATCAATACAAACATTTAACTCCGTTTCAATTAAGCGGTATGCAGCGTTATGCCCGCCGTGCATGCCTTGGTTTTCTTGATAATGATATTGGATTTTAATTTTATTTTCTTGAATCCAGGAATCTACTAATGCTTTGGTATTATCTGTAGATCCGTCATCTATAATTAACCAAAGGAAGTCCTTATTGGTTTGCGATACAAAGCTGTCGTAACATTGGTGCAAACAGTAAGCTCTATTAAAAGTGGGTGTGAAAATAGTGATTTTCTCCATAAGGTTAAGAATTAAGCATAATAAATAAAAAACATTAAAAATGTAAATAAAAAATAGGCGGTGACTACTTTTGCAATAATCAGTTGCTGATTATTAAAGAATTTTTGTTTAAGTAAGGGATATATAATGATAATTGCCATAAGAAACCAAGATAAGTATGCAAAACGATTTGAAAAATTGGCACGTATCACTAAAATCCAAAATCCATTACAAATTAAATAAGTAATTAAAATTTGATTATAAAAAACATCATTAAATTTTTTTATAAAAATAAAATAATAGCCTGCAAAAACAGGGAAAGCACTATAGAATAAAAAATCCCAACGAAAACGAGTATCTGTTTGAGAAGTTCCAGATAGGTAAGCTGTTAGTCTATCGTCTCCAAAGCCTAAACTTGTAAATAATGCAATAAATAAAGAGCCTAAAAAGAAGGATAACGGTATCGCAAACAACCACAATTTAAAATATGTTTTTGGAACATTATATAAATAAGTTAAACCAAATGCTGCAATCGGAAGTAAAAGCGTTTTGTGGAGTAACATTGCTATTAAAAAAAAGAAAGACATGATAATTTTTTTTCTAGTATAACATAAACCCCATAAAAATAAGGATGTTGCCAATCCATTTCGGATTCCATTTGTACCATAAGAAAAAAAAGAGAATGAGACTATAAACATTAAAAATGAATAAAACCAATATTCTTTAAAATGCACTTTAGATAGAAGATACATGGGCCAAACATAAATAAATGTCGTTATTAGAAAGAATGCGTGTACGCCCATGATTTGTGATGCTGCTTTCATATAATAGTGAAAAAAAACATCTTTATTACTTGTTATTTCTGCACCCATCATGTATCCATTGTAATAGCGTGCATATGTAATCATATCACCAAAAGCATATCCACTTATAGGTCTTAACCCTATATATAAAATAATTAACACTAATAATATAAACCCAGTAGATCTTAAAAATTTTAAGTTTTTATCATGGTCTAAATTTAAACTATATCCGTGTAATAAATTTATAATGACTAAACACAAAGTAAAATAAATATATACTTCGTAATAATGTTGTAATGGTATAAAGTTTATCATTTACTTGATACTAGTTGTTTTTGAAAATATTTAGCCAAATTGGCATAATCTTTTCTTCACTAAAACGTTGGACATTTATTTTCCCTTGTTTACCATAAATCATTCTAGTTTTTTCGTTGTTTATAAGTTTTAGAGTATTTTCTGCTAGCATTTGTATGTTTTCTTTTTCTACCAATAAACCATCAACTTCATGATTAATGATATGCCGAGGCCCATTGGGGCAATCAAAAGAGACTATTGGTACACCGCAAGCTTGAGCTTCAAGTAAAACCATTGGAAAACACTCAGTATGCGAAGACATCACATAAATGGAGGATTCTAAGATTTTTTCTTCTAAATTATTAGTTGCCCCTTTAAAATACACATGGTTGTTTAAATTTAATTTAGATATTTGAGCTTTTAATTTGTCTATATAATCTACCTCTCCATCTCCATAGATTTCTAATACCCAATCTGGTTGCCTTTTAGCAACTTCTTGCCAAGCCCATATTAAGTTTTCGAACCCTTTTACAGGTGCTATTCTTCCTGCACTTATTGCTTTTTTATTTGTTAAATTAGCAGTTTTAGAATTAAAATGAGTAATAGCGTTCGGGATAACTAGTTTATTTTCTGATTTATAATAGTTGAGTTCATCAGATGTTAAAACAACAATGTGGTTATATTTAGCTTCAAAATAATCTGTTACCTTATAGAGGATTTTTTTTATGATATTAGTGTTTTGTTGCCGTTTTAAATTATAAAAATAACGAGAGGAATGGTATTCTTTAATGATGTTCTTTTTTTTAGCTAAAAAAGGTATAAAATAAAATCCATATTCATAATTACAAACTACAACAACATCAGGATTGATAGTTTTAAGCACTTTTTTAAGCCGCTTGTAGTGTGTGTAAGCATATTTAATGTTTGAAGGATGTAAAAAACTAACAGCTCTATTATATGGAATTTCTAAGTCATGTAAATTAACAGTATCAGGAAGCGGATAGCATGGTAGATTTTCTTCCTGTTGAAAGGTTACCACATGTAGACTGGCCTTAGTATGTTCACTCAAATAATTAAGTTTATTAGCCATGACACGTTCCAAGCCTCCGTGCATATGTATTTGATCTGTGTAATAAACAATTGTCATTTTATATTATATTATTACATTTTAAAAGAATTCAATTTATTCTTGTCTAATTACTTGAAATTTGAAACTCTATAAATTAACAAAAAAACAAGTTATAAACTAAGTTTAAAATAATTATTTACTTATTAGCTGTTGAAAAAGCAAATCCCATTGATGGACTATTTTTTCGGGCTGATATCTCAAAACATTAACTCGTGCATTATGCCCCATACTTTGTCTCAAAGATTCGTTTTCTATCAACTCACAAATTTTGTCGGCAAATCCTGGAATGTTATGATTAGGAACTAAAAAACCATCAACACCATTTTTAATAATATCTCCAGGGCCATGTGGGCAGTCAAACGACACACAAGGCACACCGTATGCCATGGCTTCTGTTAAAACCATACCAAAACCTTCGTATCTTGAAGACATGGCATAAATGGATGCTTTTTGGTACTTTTCGCCTATGTTCTTTTCTGGTGGAAAAAAAGTGACTGTTTTTTCAATCTGTAATTTATGTGCTAATTCTAATAAACCTTCCTTTTTATCAATAGTGCCATAAATTTCTAGTTTCCATTCTGGATGTTTATCAATTACCATTTTCCAACTTTGCAATAACCGATTATAGCCTTTTTGGTAGCAATGTTTCCCTACTGCAATCACCATTTTATTTTGTAATGTTGAAAACTCGGAAGGATAAAAGGAAAGCGGGTTTGAGATAACCTGTATGTTTTTTAATGCCCATTCTTTTAAATTCCCATGAGTTAAAACAATAAACGTATCATATTGTTTTGCGCCAAAATCCATAAGCGCATAGGTTAGTTTTAATTTTATTTTTTGAAGTAAAGACTGTTTGTCATTTTTTATTTCAATGTTTTTAGACACATGCCGTTCGTATACCATAGGGCAGGGCTTATTAATAAACCAAGGTACAAACAACCCTTTTAAGCCATCATCGCACACCAATATTATATCGGGTTTAATCTGGTTTACAGCTTGCTTTAAACCTTTTTTATAACTTAAAAAATAATTAAATTTAGAACCTTTGGCAGTAACATTGTGATAAATTAATTGGTCACTAAATTTATAGAACAAAGGTGTATCGCCTTGATTTAAAGTGAGTATATGTACCTCGTAATCTAAATTTTCTGCTAAATAACTTGCCTTAATAGATAACACGCGCTCTAAGCCTCCAGAACCGCATATTTGATTGGTGATGTAAAGTAATTTAATTTTACTAGACATTGACTATGAATTTTTCACACGTTTCTTTTAATGCATTAGCCATTTCATGATGCCGCTCTAAATTTTTAACTACTGTATTACTATCAATTTTCCCTTTTAAATCAAAGTTAGCACTAAAGTCTCCTGTTTTACTATTCACATCGATACGATTAAAAAGTTCCAATATGCCATCAAAACGACAAGAATCTACAAAACTATCAAACCCATTAACAAATATAACGGGGGTACCCATTGCCAAGCAGGGTAAAGCACAATGGATACGGGAGGTGATGACTAATCTTGCTCTAGCGTATTTTTTTAAAAGTGTTTCTGCCATCTCAAATTTTTCTTCATGAGAATAGGTATTCGATGGGGGCTCTTGATTGATGAATTCGGCAGAACTTAAAAGATCTTTAGAAATAAATTTTTCTAAATGGTTTTTCTTTTTTGATAATTGAAAGGCCGTACCGTTTAGTAGGTTTCTTACTGTAGCTTTTGTATTGTAAAATATCTTTTCTGGTCTTGGATAACTATATAAAGGATCGACGATATAAATATCATCACCTCTTTCGGTATCCTCCACTTTATAAGAGTCTAAGGTTAAGGTTAAGCAGCCCGTAAAGTAAGCGTCAATACCTTTTGCATTTAGCGTATCGGCAGTAAATTTATCTCTACAACCAATAGGTGCATGTTTTTTCAAATAGGCTATTCCTTTTTCGCTCAGCATAAACGGCGCGGCGGTATTATTCATATGAAAAGACACAAAAAGTGGGTCTATAGCGTCTGAAGGCACCCAATTATGAATGTTATGGGTAAACCAACCGTTCATAATCAGCTTTGTTTTTTCTCCTTTATATTCTGCTAACTTTTCTCGATTCAATAAAACATCTGTTTGAGGCAAAAATTGTTTAGCCGCTAAACTTTGAATGTTATCGCCCACGTTAAAAAAACGTTTATTTTCATCGTATTTTAGTAATCCGTACTTCATAATTAAGAATATCTAATTTTTTTATATAATGTGTAAATAGTGGATAAACGATTTCTTAAAACAAACTTCACCCTGTAAATCAATCGTTTAGGGTTATTCGCTTTTTTATCTAAAAGTTTATGTAATTCACCACTTCTTATTTTATCTATTTGTTTTTTTTCTACTTCTTTGTTCTTGAATACAAAAAAAGAAGTGCTGCTTTTCGCTTTTTCCATAAGTTCAAACCAAAAATACTGCATCCCTTTACTTGCAGTACCTTGTTCTAACAACTTAAACATATTTTCATATAGGCTTTCATTTACATTAAAGCCATAATTATTGGGATTTTCACCATTTAAAATAAGTCCAAGTATTGTTCGATAACATTTCTCACACTTACCACAATTGAATTGGGTTCTTAATTCTGAATAACAAACCCTTAACTTAAACTTGCTTTTATTTTCTATAGAAAATTGACTAATTAAATCAACTTTATCCTGTCTTTTAAGTTCGTAGCCATCATGAAACACTTTAATGCCAGCCCAACTAATTTTTTCATCGCTTAAAGGGGTAGAACCCCAAGCAATGTCAATATCTTTAGTATAAGATGAGGCAATGTAAATGTTGCCATATCCTTTTATATATGATAAAGGCGCTAATACGCCTATAAGTGATAATCCATGCTGGACTTTCCCCCACCATCCAATATCTTTTAAAAGTAACTCTACCTGATATGTATAAAACTCTCTTACATTAGTTTCAATATACTCTTTTTGGTTATTTTCTAAAAGAGATTCACTTTCGATGAATTTAGTAAAGCTGACCCATTGCTGTTCGTCTTTTATCTCTATATCTGCACCTAAAATAGTTACTAGATCTGGAGTTTTATTAAAAACCCTAATATATGTAGCATAAGCATCTACACCTCCGCTAAAAAGCATAGCCGAAGTATGTCCTTCAATTTCATTTTTAATTAATTTTTTAGCAATTAAATCACCTTTTAGTTGATAGTCTGGAAATTGTTTTTGAAATTCAATTTTAACCAAGTTTAAAGCATTAAAGAAATCCTCATCTACTTCTTGAATTTCAATATTAAAACCAGCAAACCATGCAATAGGCATTACATTTGACAAAAATGGAATCACTAAAATACTTTTAGGAACGTTCTTAATACTTACCCCATATTTAGCATAAAAAGGCTGTTTTACGTTAAAGTGTTTTTTTGTGAAGCTGTTAGTCGCACTGTAATCATAAAAGATTTTTTTGCCATCAGCTTCTATCTCAATATTATTTAGTTTTAGCATGGAAATTTAATTTATTTAAAATTGGAGCGAAATACTGTTTAAACAAGTCTTTTTCAAAAGCAATAAGGCCTAACTTATATATTAAAGTAGCGTAAACAACGGAATAGACGATAGCTTTTACTATGAAATTGATCCAACCTGTACCTGGTATATAATTAATAAAATAACTGATAATAAAAACCAATCCAACAGTTGGTAGTGTTTTGTATGCTAATTCTTTAAAAAATCTTAAAATATTTAGACCTATAACCTTATGATAATAAAAATTCATGACATTTTGAACAATAAGCCAGCCCGTTACCGTACCAGTAATCATCCCTATAGCCCCATAAGATTGCGCTAGAAACGCTCCTAAAATAGCTCCTAATATTAAAAAGGATAAATATAAAATCGCTTTAAATGACAATTTGCTTTTGGCCTCTAAAATAGAGTTTCCAAACCCCTGAACCAAGGGTAGGGTATAGGCTAGCATAATTAATAAGGCAATAAGCCAAGTTTCTCGGCTTCCTGCTTCACCTAAAGTCTTGCCTACCCATAAATCTACAAATTGATTACCAAATAGCGCAAAAGCACCTAAAATATACATGAGTATAATAAAAGAGATACGGCCTATTTTAATCATCATACTTGTTAATTCTTCCCCAGTAGCATTACCAACAGCCATTTTGGTCGCTCTTGGCAAAAACACACTAGATATGGCAGTTGAGAATGCCCCATAATAGGTGCCTAAAACAATACCAATGCCATATATGGTAAGTACTTCTGGCGTGGCAACTCTCCCCAAAATCCAATGGCCTGCTTTCCATTGTAATATGCTAACTATTGCGAAAATGAAAATCCATGTAGAATAACCAAAAATTTGTTTAACATATTTAAACTTAAACTCGTGTAGTATAAATTTCACTTTAAGTTTAAAAAACACATAATATATTTCTATACACAGAAATATTCCATTAAACACCGTATCAATTACCACGAGTGCAATGGCTTTTCCACCCATGGTTAATACCGCCACAACGGTTACGGTTCTAAGAATATAACGGATGATATTAACTGTTTTTGGAAAAACAAATTTTTCGTATCCATAACAAATACCTGTAAAACTGCCACCGGGCAAACCTATGGCAATATTAAAAATTAGTAGCACAAAAATAGTTTTGGCGATACTGATTTCATCAGGCGTCATTTTAGTAAAATAGGTATCGATATACCCATAAAACGTAAAACCTATTATAAAAACGATGGTGGAGATAACCGCATAAATAAGCATGGTGGTCGCCAAAAAATTCTCTTCACCTTTACGGTCGTTTTCAGCTCTGTACTTGGCTACAAACCGCACGATTGTATTATTAAGTCCAAAATCTAAAAGCGATATAGTACCCACAAGCGCCCCAATAGCAATATAAATACCATATTCCGCTTGTCCAACATGGCTCAGAATAAAGGGAGTAATAAAAAGCCCCACCACATTGGTTAAAAATATGGTTGTATAATTTAATAAGGCCCCTTTTTTTAATTGACTCACAAGTTTATGTATTAGTTTTTGTAATTGTTCGGTTTACAATCTACCGTTTACTTTTCCTTTTAAAATGCCTTTCACATCATATAAAATGCCACTGGGTTTTAAAAGCGTATTTAGGTCCAACTTTAAAAATTCATCATGGGCTACGGTTAAAATAATAGCATCGTATTTTTCGTTAGCTAATGTTTTTGTTGTGCTTAAACCGTATTCATGCAACACCTCTTCTGGGTTTGCCCAAGGGTCGTAAATACTCACGTTGGTACCAAAACTTTTAAGCTGGTTGATCACATCTACTGCTTTAGTATTCCGTACATCGGGGCAGTTTTCCTTAAAGGTAATCCCTAAGTTTAATACTTTAGCGTCTTTAATACGAATGTCGTGCTGTACCATTAACTTAATAATTTCTGAAGCTACATATTGCCCCATGCTATCGTTAACACGACGGCCTGCCAAAATAATTTCGGGATGATAGCCTACTTCTTGCGCTTTTTGTGCTAAATAATACGGGTCTACACCAATACAATGGCCACCAACCAAACCGGGTTTAAAGGGCAGGAAGTTCCATTTGGTTCCAGCGGCTTCTAAAACGGCATGGGTATCAATACCCATCAGGTTGAAAATTTTAGCCAATTCGTTTACAAATGCAATATTGATATCGCGTTGTGAATTTTCTATAACCTTGGCCGCTTCTGCCACCTTAATTGTAGGCGCAAGATGTGTACCCGCGGTAATAATACTAGCGTATAAGGCGTCTACTTTTTTGCCTATTTCTGGGGTAGAGCCCGCCGTTACTTTTAATATTTTATCTACCGTATGAAATTTATCGCCCGGATTGATACGTTCTGGAGAATACCCAGCATAAAAATCGCTGTTGAAGGTTAGGCCACTCACCTTTTCTAAAATGGGGACACATTCGTCTTCGGTAACGCCAGGGTATACCGTCGATTCATAAATAACAATATCGCCTTTGGCCAAAACCTTAGCAACGGTTTCGCTAGACTTGTACAACGGGGTTAAATCGGGACGGTTGTTTTTATCGATGGGTGTAGGCACAGTCACGATATAGTAATTACAGTCTTTAATGTCTGCTATATCGGATGAGCAATACAGCCCTAAGGCATCGCTGGCAGCTGGTTTTAAAACGGATTTCAAAACATCGGAGGCAACTTCTAAGGTGTCATCGGTGCCTTGCTGTAAGGCGTCTATCCGTTTTTGATTGATATCGAAGCCCACAACGGCATATTTGGTCGCAAATAAACGGGCTAGTGGTAAGCCTACATACCCTAAGCCTATAATGGCAATTTTATCTTGTTTAGTCATATTCTATTTATTGTCCTATGGCGTAATAATCGAAGCCAATAGCCTTCATTTCAGATTTATCCAAGAGGTTTCTACCATCAAATATAAAGGCTGGTTTTTTCATATCTGTATATATTTTTTTCCAATCATAGGTTTTAAATTCATCCCATTCCGTCATTATCGCAACAGCATGCGCATTTTTTAAAGCCTCGTAAGGACAGGTTTCTACAGTAACCCCATCATTGTTTTCTTGTTCCGATCGTGTGTTTAGATAATTTAGATCGGATTGGATTTTAACACGTGACACTTTAGGATCGTAAACGGATAAAAGAGCTTGTTCGTTTAAGAGGTGGTCTGTAACATATATGGCAGCAGACTCTCTCGTGTCGTTGGTATCTTTTTTAAAAGCCCATCCCAAAACACCTATCTTTTTCCCCGATACGGTATCGTAAAGGGTTTTTATTAAACGCTCAGAAAAACGTCTTTTTTGATGGTCGTTCATTATGATCACTTGTTCCCAGTAATCGGCCACTTCATTAAGGTTATAGCTTCTGGCAATGTAAACCAAATTTAAAATATCCTTTTGAAAACAGGAGCCACCAAAACCGATAGAGGCTTGAAGAAATTTAGGGCCAATTCGCGAATCCATACCAATAGCCTTAGCCACTTCATTTATATTTGCTCCTGTGAGTTCACATAATTCGGAAATGGCATTAATGGACGAGACGCGCTGCGCTAAAAACGCATTAGCGGTTAGTTTTGATAATTCTGAAGACCACAAATTGGTTCGTAATATTTTGGCTTCAGGTACCCAAGTATTATAAATCTTCACTAAACTGTCTATCGCCGCTTCAGATTCGCCCCCTATTAACACCCGGTCTGGATGTAATAAGTCTTGAACAGCTGTACCTTCAGCTAAAAATTCTGGATTAGAAAGAATATGAAAGTTTATATCGCTACCTGTATTGTGCAAAATGCTTTTAATGGCTTCGGCAGTACGCACAGGTAAAGTGGATTTTTCTACAACTATTTTATCTGTTTTGGCCACTTCTGCAATATTTCGTGCACAAAGCTCGATATATTTTAAATCGGATGCCATCCCTTTTCCTTTGCCATAGGTTTTAGTAGGCGTGTTAACAGAAATGAATATCATTTCAGATTCATCGATAGCCGCATCGATATTGGTAGAGAAAAACAAATTTTTATTACGGGTTTCTTTTACAATATCTGCTAAGCCAGGTTCGTATATAGGGAGTTTAGAGAGGTCGGAATCATTCCAAGCATCAATACGGTCTTGATTAATATCGACTACTGTTATTTTTAAATGCGGATTGTTTTTAGCGATAACAGCCATAGTTGGGCCTCCAACATAACCAGCACCTATACAGCAAATTTTAGTAATTTTCATATCTATTTTAAATTTTTCCAATACCAGGTTACAGCCTGTTTTAGGCCTTTATTTATGTCGAATTTCGGGTCGTATCCCAGCAATGTTTTTGCCTTGTCTATAGATGCCAAAGAGTGTGGAATATCGCCAGCCCTTTGTGCGCCGTGCTTAATTTCCACTGTTTTAATTTTTGGATCGAATTCAGATAAATAATCTTTTAATAGGGTGGTTAATTCCAACAGTGTGGTACGTTCGCCATAGGCCACATTATAAACAGTATTTAAAGCCGCTTTATTAGTGGTTGTTAATGCTCTAATATTCATCTGAAGCACATTATCTATATACGTAAAATCACGTGAGTAACTGCCGTCTCCATTAATCGTTGGCGATTCGTAATCCATAAATTGCTGCACAAATTTTGGAATAACAGCTGCATAAGCCCCATTGGGGTCTTGACGCTGCCCGAACACATTAAAATAGCGCAGCCCTATGGTATCTAAGCCATAGGTACTACCAAAAATATCGGCATATAATTCGTTAACATATTTCGTAATGGCGTAGGGGGAAAGTGGTTTCCCGATATGGTCTTCTAGTTTAGGAAGCGCTTTTGAGTCGCCGTAAGTAGAAGAACTGGCTGCGTATACGAAGCGTTTTACTTTGGCGTCGCGAGCAGCGACCAGCATGTTTAAAAAGCCAGAGGTATTTACATCATTTGTGGTAATGGGGTCGTTTATAGATCTTGGTACAGATCCTAATGCGGCTTGGTGCAACACATAATCCACATTTTTACAGGCTGTATGGCAATCGTCAAGCGTTCGAATATCGCCTTCAATAAGTTTGAAGTTTTGGTTTTCAAGAAAAGGCGCTATATTTTTACGCTTGCCGGTAGCAAAATTATCTAGGCACACCACACGAACCTCATGATTTAAAAGCGTTTCACATAAATTGGAGCCAATAAAGCCAGCGCCACCTGTAACCAATACAGTTTTATTTCGTAGATTTTCAATCATTACATTTGGGTTTGGTTGTTTTGCGGGACAAATATGAAAAAAAATATCTAAACAAAAGATATTATTATATTAACTAAGCGTTTTTAACGATTAAAATCATGTTCTGATCAACATAGGGGGTTTTATCGATGAAATACCACGTTCAACTTAATATGGTCTTTTTTCACAGCTGTCATTCAGAGCGAAGCTTTATTCTGTCATTCAGAGCAAAGCGAAGAATCTTAGCTTACTATTAATTGTTAGATTCTTCAGTCGTTCCTCCTTCTGAATGACAGGGCATTAAGGATTGTTTTGTCATTCAGAGCGGAGCGAAGAATCTTAGCTTACTATTAATTGTTAGATTCTTCAGTCGCACCTCCTTCTGAATGACAAGGCATTAAGGATTGTTTTGTCATTCAGAGCGAAGCTTGTTTTGTCATTCAGGGCAAAGCGAAGAATCTTAGCTTAATTATGAATTATGAGGTTCTTCAGTCGTTCCTCCTTCTGAATGACAGGGCATTAAAGTTTGTTTTGTCATTCAGAGCAAAGCGAAGAATCTTAGCTTACTATTAATTGTTAGGTTCTTCAGTCGTGCCTCCTTCTGAAGGACGGGGCATTAAAGTTTGTTCTATCATTCAAAACGATTTTGTCATTCAGAGCAAAGCGAAGAATCTTAGCTTACTATTAATTGTTAGATTCTTCAGTCGTTCCTCCTTCTGAATGACAGGGCATTAAAGTTTGTTTTGTCATTCAGAGCGACTTTGTCATTCAGAGTGATTTTGTCATTCAGAGCAAAGCGAAGAATCTTAGCTTACTATTAATTGTTAGATTCTTCAGTCGTTCCTCCTTCTGAATGACAGGGCATTAAAGTTTGTTTTGTCATTCAGAGCGACTTTGTCATTCAGAGCAAAGCGAAGAATCTTAGCTTACTATTAATTGTAAGATTCTTCAGTCGTACCTCCTTCTGAATGACAAGACATTAAAGTTTGTTCTATCATTCAAAACGATTTTGTCATTCAGAGTGATTTTGTCATTCAGAGCAAAGCGAAGAATCTCATCTCAACTATCGATTGTTAGATTCTTCAGTCGTTCCTCCTTCTGAATGACAGGGCATTAAAGTTTGTTCTGTCATTCAGAGCGACTTTGTCATTCAGAGCAAAGCGAAGAATCTTGTCTTAATTATGGATTATGAGGTTCTTCAGTCGTTCCTCCTTCTGAATGACAAGGCATTAAGGGTTGTTTTGTCATTCAGAGCAAAGCGAAGAATCTTAGCTTAATTATGAATTGTTAGATTCATCAGTCGTGCCTCCTTCTGAAGGACAGGGGAATCAAAATACATAATTCACACCAAAAACAAAAAACATTCATTAAAAAGTCATTTTAACTTTTTAAATCTTACTTTTGATGTGCGTAAAAACTTTCATTAGTAGAGGTGATTCTCTTTCTTTGTAACGCTAGGCAGGACGTGCTGTTCCGACAAATAGCATGTTTTTCTGTTAAGAAAAAACAAGAGGGCATTTAACCGAGTTTAATTACTATTATAACGAATTAAATGAATTCTTGTCCCTTGAATTCGAAACTATTACTAAATTTACACCATAAAAAAACGCAGAATTAAATTGATTAATAGCAGAAAAATTGATTTAATATTTTTATAAGCATGCATTATTATAGTAAAAACATGACGCGCCAATCCCTCTTACGACCCATGTATATTGCAAAATGTTATTAGAAATGTTAAAAAAAAGTGTTATTGAAATTTAATTGTGTTTTATGTGAGAGGGAAAGTCACAAAAAACAAGTTATAAAAACAAATAGAGCGTTAAGAGCATTATTCTTAACGACCTCATGCTGAATCGTTATTTTTTAAAAATATATAAAATGTTGACAAAAACTAAAATATGGTTATCTTCTCCTCACATGGGCGGTACAGAACAAACCTTTGTTAACGAAGCTTTTGAAACCAATTGGATTGCCCCTTTAGGGCCTAATGTGAATGGTTTTGAAAAGGATTTAAAACAGTATCTTGGAGATGACAACCATGTGGCTGCTTTAACGTCTGGTACAGCTGCCATTCATATGGCGCTGATGTTATTGAACGTAAAGCAGGGCGACGAAGTGCTTTGCCAAAGTTTTACGTTTTCTGCTTCGGCAAATCCTATAGTATACCAAGGAGCAACCCCTGTTTTTATCGATAGCGAATCGGATACTTGGAATATGTCGCCAGATTTACTCGAAATAGCTATTAAAGATAGAATTGCAAAATATAAAAAGCCCAAAGCGATTATTGCGGTACACCTATATGGTATGCCTTATAAAGCAAAAGAAATTAATGCCATTGCAAAACAGTATGATATTCCTGTAATTGAAGATAGTGCAGAAGCCTTAGGCAGCACTTATTTTGGACAGAAATGTGGTGCTTTGTCCGATCTTGGCATCATTTCTTTTAACGGCAATAAAATTATTACCACTTCTGGAGGTGGCGTTTTAGTTACAAAAAATCTTAAACTAAAAGAAAAAGCTGTTTTTCTGGCCACACAAGCTCGAGATGATGCGCCCCATTATGAGCATTCTTCTGTAGGCTATAACTACAGAATGAGCAATGTTTTAGCAGGTATTGGCCGTGGCCAAATGGAAGTAATCGATGATCGCGTACAGGCGAGAAGACGAAATTTTGATTTTTACAAATCGCATTTAGCACAGCATAAGGAGATTACATTTTTAGAGGAACCAGAAGGGTTTTACTCTAACCGATGGATTACCTGTATAGAAACGCCTTCTTTTGAATACAGAGAGGCAATAAGGTTAGCATTACAAGAAGAAGACATCGAATCTAGGCCTTTATGGAAACCGATGCATTTGCAGCCTGTTTTTAAAGAACACCCATCTTTTACAGATGGCACATCCGAACACTTATTTGACAAAGGACTTTGCCTACCAAGTGGTTCTAATTTAACCGAAGACGACTTGAATAGAGTTCTTGATACCATAACTAACACTCTCAAATCATGATCAAAAATTATTTCATGCATTATTCACAAAAATATGCCTCTAAATGGCTTGTTTTTGGAATAGACTTACTAACCGTATTATCTACATTTTTTATCGCATACATCATACGGTTTAATTTCACCTTAAATTTCGATTTAAACCAATTTCTTGTTCAGTTACCTGTATTATTGGTTGTGGCCATTTTTTGTTTTTTATTGATTGGTTCTTTTAAAAGTGTGATTAGGCATACAGGCTTTACAGATGTTATGAATCTGTTTAAATCCATAAGCTTAATGTCTGCTATATTAGTGCTTTGCGTGCTATTTAATAGAACATCAGGTTCTGTGCCAGGCTTTACCATTCCGCTTTCTATTATAGTTATGCATGCCTTAATTAGTTTTGTAGCATTAAGTGCCAGTAGATTGTTGTTTAAAATATTGTACAGATATGGAAAGAGCCGTTATATGTCCAATAAAAACATTCTTATTTACGGTGCAGGCGATTCTGGTATTGTTACCTATAACGCTTTGGTAAACAATGTAAAAACCACTATTAAAGTGGTTGCTTTTATAGACGATAACTCTAAAAAGAACGGTAAATTTATTAATGGTGTTCCTATCTTATCTAGAGAAAAGATAACCGAATCGTATATCAAATCCCATAACATCGAAGAAGTTATTATCGCAACTCAAAGCGTAGACACCGACTATTTGATAGGTTTACTGGACAGTCTAATGGACTTAAATGTTAAAATAACTAAAGTACCACCTATTGAAAAATGGATTAATGGCGAATTGAGTGCTAGCCAAATTAAACAGTTTCAAATTGAAGACCTTTTAGGTAGGGATCCTATTAAAATAGATAACCCTAACTTATTGGATGAATTTAGTGGAGAAACCGTTATGGTTACTGGTGCTGCGGGTTCTATTGGGAGCGAATTGGTAAAACAATTGTCTTATTTTGATGTAAAGCAATTGATTTTAGTAGATCAAGCCGAGTCTGCATTATATGATGTACAACAAGAATTGACACGTAATGGTAAAACAGAATTTACAGCTATTGTAGCCGATATTCGTGATGGCTTGCGAATAGATAATATTTTTCAAGAATTTAAGCCTACTATGGTTTTTCATGCAGCAGCTTACAAACATGTGCCGTTAATGGAAAAATCACCTTATGAAGCTATAAAGATAAACGTTAATGGAACCAAACTTTTAGCAGATACAGCATCGCGCTATAATGTTAAAAAGTTTGTTTTTGTTTCCACAGATAAAGCGGTAAACCCTACAAGCGTTATGGGGGCTACTAAAAGAATATCTGAAATGTACATCAGTTGCTTACAAAAGGAAAGCAAGACAAAATTTATAACCACTAGATTTGGAAATGTTTTAGGCTCAAATGGTTCCGTAATCCCTTTATTTAAAAAACAAATTGAAAGTGGAGGGCCCTTAACCCTTACCCATAAAGATATTACCAGATACTTTATGACGATTCCGGAAGCGGCACAGTTAGTGCTTGAAGCAGGAACAATGGGCAAAGGTGGGGAGATATTTATTTTCGATATGGGCGAGTCTGTTAAGATATATGATCTTGCTGTTAACATGATTAAATTATCTGGACTTCGATTCCCAGAAGATATTGATATCCATATTACAGGCCTGAGACCTGGAGAAAAACTTTACGAAGAGTTGCTTGCAAACGGCGAGAACACCTTGTCTACTTATAATAAAAAGATTTTAATAAGCAAGACGAGAGCGTTAGATTATGAGCAAGTAAAATCTGAAATAGAAGCTTTATGCATAACCAATCGTTTCCAAAACAATAATATTGTTATGAAAATGAAAAGCTTAATACCAGAATATAAATCTAACAATTCTGATTACGAAAGGTTTGATAAGAAAGTGGAAACCTATAAAAAAGCTAAAGGCTTAGCTTCTAAAGACAGCACAGACAAAACCTATATCAATTTAAAATAACATTCAGTATTTTTTACTATATTACCCAAATCCTAATTGTGAAAATGACATTAACAAACATCCTAAATATCCGTTTAGTTTATCTTCTTTGCGCCCTAATGGTGGCCACTTCCTGTAAATCTAAAAAAGATATTGTATATTTTCAAAACGTTAAAGATTTTGAAACCATTGTTGATACCGAAACGTTTGAACCTCGGTTTAAAATAAACGATATTGTTAGTATTTACGTTTCTACGTTTAACCTTGAGGCTACACGACCTTTCAATTTAGTTAAAAACACAGGGTCTACAGGTCAAGAAATCGATTATTTAGTAGATATGGATGGCAATATCGACTACCCCGTACTTGGAAAAATAAAGTTATTGGGACTAACGGTTGAGGAAGCCAAAGAGCTGCTTAAAGAAAAGTTGTCTAAGGATTATTTAAAGGATCCCGTTATCAATATTCGGATTTTAAATTTCCGGGTTACCGTGGCCGGTGAAGTACGAACGCCAGGAGTTTATGTGGTTTCCGGAGAACGGATTACTATTTTAGAAGCCTTAGGTTTGGCAGGCGATTTAACTATTAAGGGCAGAAGAGACAATGTGTTGGTTGTAAGAGACTTTGCTGGAACTAAAACTTATACTAGAGTAGATTTAACGAGTAAAGAATTATTCAATTCTCCGGTTTATTATCTCACCCAAAATGACTATATATACGTTGAGCCCAATAACTCTGCCATCAGTGGAGCATCTGGAGATTTAAGAATAGGCACGATTATCAGTATCACCTCTTTTATTTTAACAACCACACTTATATTTGTGACTAGAAAATAAAGTTTTAATATGTTAAACCAAAATACTCCTGAATCAACATCTGTAAATACTACAGAAGGCTTTAATTTAAAACAAACCATTTCCATTTATGCAAAACAATGGAAATGGTTTGTTTTAAGCTGTTTGATATGTCTTACCTATGCTTATTTTAATATTCGATATACCACGCCGCAATATGTAGCCTCTGCAAAGATTATGCTATTAGATGAGAATGACGGGAACTCTCCTAATGCGGCCTTTAAAGATTTATCGTTATTTGCTAAAAGTGAAGACGCTAGAATTGAAGATGAAATCCATGTGGTTAAATCCAGGGAGTTTTTAAAGAGTCTTGTAAAAAAACTAGGTATAAACTTAACTTTTTATACCCAAGGGCGGGTTTATGAATCTGAGTTATATAAAAAAACACCAATTCATGTTAATTTCTTAGCTTCAGATTCTATTATAGATAAAACCCACTTTAATTTTTATGTAGATGTGATTTCTGATTCGAAATTTAAGTATAAAATAAGTGAAGACGGCGAGTCTAAATTGGTATCTTTTGGTGAAATTATACCTACTTCTTTTGGGGAGATGATTATTACGCCAAAAGGGGATTATGTAACAAGTTATATAGGCAAAAGCATTCGGGTTAATTTAAGACCTGTTGCCGCTATAGCCGAATCTTTAAAGAATAGAGTTAACATCATGCCTACACGTGAGTCTTCAAAAGTCTTGGACGTTAGTTTGCAAGATGCTATTGTGGATAAAGCGAAAGACATTATCAATACTTTAATTGTAGAATACAATAAAGCCACTGTTGACCAAAAAAATATAAAAACTAGAAATACAGCAAATTTCATTAATGAAAGAGTAGAGCTAATCGCCTCCGATTTGGTGAATGTAGATGACAGTATTGTTCGTTTTAAAACCGGCAACAAGATTACAGACGTAAGTTCGGATGCCGGACAGTTTTTAACAGCCAGTGCAGAAACTGAAAGTCAGCTTAATGTGAGCAAAACACAGATGCACATTTTAGATTATATGAACGAATCGCTTGGTGTAGATTCAGGCTCTTATGAACCCATCAACTTAAATGTGGGCGACCCGTCTTTAGATGCTTTGTCTATGAAGTATAATGAGATTTTAACACAGAGACAAAGCTTACTTAAAAGTGCTGGAGAAAAAAATGCCACGGTACAAGAATTAAACCAGTCTTTAAATAACATTCGCCATAATTTAAAAAGCAATATTGAAAACTCCATACAGTCTCTTGATATTAGAATAAACAGCTTAGAAAATCAATCAAGCCGTATTAATTCTAGAATTTATTCTGTTCCAGGTCAAGAACGAAAATTAAGGTCTATTGAGCGAAAGCAAGGCGTAAAAGAATCCATTTATCTCTTTCTTTTACAAAAAAGAGAAGAAGTAACGATCTCTCTTGCGGCAACCTCTCCAAACTCCAAAATAATCGATGAGGCATATTCTACAAATTCACCAGTATCCCCTAATGGTCGGATTATATATATTGCATCGTTATTTATTGGGCTCCTTGTTCCATTTGGTTTTATATATGTTAAAGACCTTCTAGATAATAAGATTCATAATAAAGAAGACTTAGAAAAAACCATACAAATGGGAATTCCTGTTTTAGGGGAAATACCAAGGTTAAAAGGGAAAAAAGAAAGCGTTACAGTTCAGAAAAACGATAGATCGTTACTATCAGAGTCTTTCCGAATTATTAGAACCAATTTCGATTATGTGAGTAAAGGCAGAAATGTTAAAGATTATAATAATGTAATTTTTGTAACGTCTACCATTAACGGTGAAGGAAAATCTTTTTTCAGCATTAATATGGCCTTAACATTGGCCAATACCAATAAGAGTGTTTTGTTAATTGGTGCAGATATTAGAAATCCTAAAACTCATCTAGATTTAAAAGCTAAAGCGGATAAGAAACGTTCGGAAATTGGTTTAACAGAGTATTTAGTTGATAAAACCGTTTTAGTAGGTGAAGGCATCAATACTTACGATATAAATGGCAATGAAATTGATGTGATGCTGTCTGGAAAAGTTCCACCTAACCCTGCAGAGCTTTTAATGAACGAAAGAATGAAACCCCTTTTTGATACGGTTTCTGAGCAGTATGATTATGTTATTGTAGACACAGCGCCATCGATGTTAGTAACAGACACTTTGTTGTTTAGCAAATATGCTGGCCACACTATTTATGTAACCCGAGCGGGTTATACTGAGAAACGTCTGTTAAATTTTGCTAAAGAATTACAAACCAATGGTAAGTTAAACGGTATGGCCTTTGTGGTTAACGATGTCGATCAATCCAATTTTGGTTATGGTGCCAGATACGGCTATTACGGTTCTACAGATAAGAAATCTTGGTTTAAAAAGAAGAAAGCTTAGTAACCTAGCATTATGAACCTGTTTTAAATTGAAACATTGAGGAGGTTTAAAAAACGATTTTCGTAAAACTAAAAAAAGAAAGGAGACTGTAAAATTTACAGTCTCTTTTCTTTTTAATAACATCAATTAAAGTCCTCGACTTTTATACAAGGACTTTAAATCTTGAAAAGAGGTAAAATTCTAAGCCATTATTATAATTAAAAAGCCCTTTAAAGCCATCTTTTTTAAATATGGATTCTTATAACGAATAGACTGTAAAAGAAATTTCTTGTAAATTATACAAGTAAAACAGGGTGAATTAAATACATAAATGGGGGGAGGTACTCAATTTAATTATGTCATTAGGTATTCCTCCAGAATCAGCTGGAATGTTATGGGAAATGATTAAAAGCTCATTTAGTGAACTAAAACTGAAAGGTTGAAAATAATTTAAACATTAAGAAAAATAACTGTTGCCAATAACTAAGTATTCAACTCGCCGATAGGCTAGAGCTGAATATGGTGTTGATGCATCCGGTTGATTTGCCACGCTATGGATAAAACAATGCGTTGAGGGAAGGCTAATGGTCGTACTGTTTTTTGCTTGTTGATTACGTATCTTATTTACTCCATTTTCGATTTTATTTTGGCTTTTAGGTGTTTCTTTTTCTAAAAGTGTTGGTTTTTAGTGTTTAATTTTAAGCTTTAGGCATAGCAGGGCCTGTCCGCATGTGCAGAATATTTTTTTAGTTGCCCCTATTCAATTTTCTATCTTTCAGTAAAACGCACCAGTTTTCTGGAGGCCCACGGTCATTGAACAGCAAAATGGTATGCAGCTTCCCTTTTTTACAGACAGGACAGCGGCGGTGCAAAAGGGGTTCTTTTGTTACGGCAACCTCTATTTTTACCGTAGCCAGTTCGGCCTGGAGTTTTGGTAATTTCTCCTTTTTCCAACTGCTGCTCAAGATACCATAATGCCGTATCCGTCACTTTTTACCAAACACTTTATTGTAAACTTTTTGAGGAATCTTTAACTCACTTTTCCTAAGCGCTGCTCCAATCTGTTCTGGAGCGTACCGAAGCCCGCTACTTCCTCAAAAGCGCGCTCAGCAATGGTCTTACTTTTTTTTAAACATGATTATAGATTTAAAATCTAGCTACAAATTAATAAATTTCTTACATTTACAAAAAGAAAAGACGTACTGAAGTTTTTAGGAGGGCTTCCGACCAGTAGGGAGGATTCGTTTAACAATATACAAAAAATAGGACAAATAAGTGCTAAACCCAATGGTCAGACTTATTTGCGAGGTCGCCAAATCTTTTGATTTGGCTTTTGAACAAAAATATAAAAACAAAATGCAAAAGATTTGGCTTGTTGATAATCCGAAAATTAATCGCTTATTTTCAGCCCTACCTCTTTTATACTAAACGTTGGCAACAAGGCAGACGAAAGCTAGTGCGTATAACAAACATAAAGGCAATAATGAAGATATTTGTATATTTATTGAATAACAAAAAATATAATGACAGAAGCAAAACTATTCATATTAGGACAAGAAATTGAACTGATTTGGAGCGATATGAATTACTACAGAGACATTCAAATGAATGGAAAACCCGCGACCGGAATTATGGGAGGTTTAATTACTGTATGCTTAGCTACAAATCATTATACCGACCTTATTTTGCGTTGGATGACCAAAGAAAGTGAATATGATACTTGGAATGAAGCCGAAAAAACGGAAAAAGGAAAAGTTTGTTTCTATGAAAACGGTTTTGACTATCCACCAACAAAAACCTATGAGTTTAACGATTCTCACTTAATTTATTTCAAAGAAACCTTCAATGCAGAAGGAAAACAACCTATGCAAACCATTTTAACAATTTCGCCTGCAATTCAGAACTATGGAGCAGATTTTGTAAAGCTTTGGAATGAAAACTGGATTCCACCTAGTGAAAGAATGCCATATCAACCTATGGAACAAGAACAAGGGGTTGATTTAAAATTTATTGCAAAGTTTGAAAGAATTGATAGTACTTATAGAGGAGGATTTGGTTTTGACTGGATGCGTGATAGCTATACTAGTATTTGTCAAGATTATGAAAACCTAAAACAAGTATATACACCCACATCAATACATGGAGAAGAATATTTTGTACCTTGGTTAAGTATGTTTCCAAATCAAGCAGGAGTTATGTTAAAACTTACTATTAAAGAAAAGGAAGGCACAGTAAAAGATAGTGACATCATAAAACTACCTTCAAAAAACGGGATAAAGTTTGTTCCTAATGAAATAAAAGTGTCAGAAGCAAATGGCAAAGAGATAACCATATTTTGCGAATCTGCATTGAGTAATGATACTGCAATAAATTTAATTGATAAAGATGATAAGATAGTAGGTAAATTAAACCTTTTGAAGAATGATGAAAATTTAACTTTAAAAGTAAAACTTGTTAAAGTGAAAGGAAATGAAGTTGATAACAAGATATAATGAACAAACATTTAGCAGCATGTCTGACGGTTGGATCTCAAAATTATTTAATGATTTAAATAATAAATATCTTAGCCAAGCTCTAATAAAAGTCGAAGAAGATTCTACAGATGAAATGATTATAGATGTAGATAAATATATTGAAGAAGGGGCTTTGGATGCATTTGTTATTGATGGAAAAAGAGGTATTCCAAGATATAATAAAGGTTTTGATAAAAAATTGTATGAAGATTTTGTTAGTAAGAATGGAAAGTATAATGGGGTTATATTTTTTCTAAGTTCAATGCATCAAAAGGGACAGGAATTAGGACATGCATTTCCATATCCAAGAGAAACCAATTATATTTTAATGACCCCAGTAGCAGTTGGTGGTTCAGGTCTTGGGTATGGTCACGAATTAGGGCATACTTTAGGATTACATCACCCTTGGGAAACATCTGCTATATACGAAACTCGACTATCAAAAATACAAGAAAGAATTGAATACTTGAAAAAACACCTTGATAGTACTAAGCAATATTCGGATGATACAAAAATTAAAGATTCTAATAAGACTATCGGAGATGTTAGAGACAGAATAAATAATGAATTATTAGACTTAGATAAAGAAAGTAATGACAGAAAAGAGTTAATTCCACCACATACTTTTAATAAGGCAACCACTGAAAATATTATGGATTATAATGG
The DNA here is from genome assembly GCF_042427585.1 of Mariniflexile ostreae. Taxonomy (NCBI): domain Bacteria; kingdom Pseudomonadati; phylum Bacteroidota; class Flavobacteriia; order Flavobacteriales; family Flavobacteriaceae; genus Mariniflexile; species Mariniflexile ostreae. Next base: position 117,362 of record NZ_JBHMFC010000081.1, read on the forward strand.
CTATGAAACTCCTGAAGGAGAAACAAAATATAACCCTCATTCTGATGGAATTACTTTTTGGGAATGGCAATGGCGTATGATTATTAAAGAAGTTAAAAAATATCATGGCAAATAGATTATTAATATTTACAACCTTTCTTCTTTTTCAAATTTCTTATTCTCAAGAGATTAATATCTATGATGAAAACTATAAATTTCTATCAAAAATTGAGTATGAGAAAGTTTTAAACATTAGTGATGGAAAATTACTTGACGGCAATTATTATGTGGTTGATAGTAAAAAAAACATTTCGATTAAACGATTTATAAAAGGAATTAAAACAGGAGAATGGCTTAGTTTTCATTCCCTCTTTAATGGTTTAAAATTAGTCTCTACAGTTAATTACTCTAATGGTAAACTACAAGGGTATTTTTACAGAACAGACAATCATACTTATAACGAGGAAGGCTATTATAAAGATGGAGAAAAACATGGTGTATGGACTAAGAAAACCTATTCTGATATGAATATAGTTGAAATAATTACATATAAAAAGGGGAAAAAAGATGGTAAGTATAGTTTGGAAGAAATTATTGAAGGTAAAACTAAAACTATAAAAGGAAAATATAAACATAATAAAAAATGTGGGCTTTGGGTAATCAAAGATGAATACCTTACAATAATTAAAGAAGATGGTTCAGAAGAACCATCTATAAAAAAAGAATATTATAGAAATGGAATACTTATTAAAAAATAATAGCCCAGTTGCCAATAACTAAGTATTCAACTCGCCGATAGGCTAGAGGTGAATATGGTGTTAACGCATCTGACTAATTTGCCACGCTATGGATAAAACAATGCGTTGAGGGAAGGCTAATTGGAGCTAGCCCTGTTTTTGTGTGTTAAATAGATGTTGAACTTACTTCATTTCAAATCTCGTCTTTATTTTCAGACTCTTTTATCTTGAATATAATAAACACTTAGATTCCTATCGATTTATGTGGGATAATATGGTTAAAAAGAATAAGTTTGATAGGGATATGGCATAGACGCAACTTGTTACGTCTATATAAATATTGGCAGTGATATAAAAAAAGCTAAAATAATGTATCTTTTTTATGGTTTATCAGTCTACTTAATGAACCATAAAATTTTAAAGTTATGAATACATGTAAATGCACAGATTGCGATTGTACAAAATGCAATTGCGGGAATTGCTTAGAAAATAATTGTACTTGTTCTAAATGTGATTGTGATAAATGCGATTGTTGCTAAATATAATAAAGGTTAGTTTAAAAACTAACCTTTTACTTGTTTTTGACTATGGAAACACAAAAAATATGGGATAATTTCAATGATGAACTCTATTTCTTCATTTTAAGAAAAGTAAAAGACAAAGACGTTACTAATGATGTTTTTCAAAATACTTTCTTGAAAATTCACAATAATTTATCCAACCTCAAAAAAGAAGAAAAAGCGAGAGCTTGGGTTTTTCAAATTGCTCGTAACGAGATTTTCAACTACTTTAATAAGGAATCTGCTTATGTAGAGAAATTGGATACAAATAAAGAAATTTCTTCTGAAAAGTATGAACATATATGTTGCTTTGATAAATTCATAAATGATTTGCCAGAAATTTATAAACAAGTAATTGAACTGATTTATATAAAAGGACAAAAACAAAAAGATGTTGCAAAGGAATTAGAAATAAGCCTTGAAAACGTTAAAGTGAGAATTATAAGGGCGAAAAGTATTTTAAAGAAAAAATTTAACGAATGTTGTAAATATGAACTTGATAAAAATGGAAAGTTAATTGGAGAATCGAATTGTTCGATATGTAGAACTGAATAAAAGCCAAATGCCAATAACAAAGCATTCTGCTCGGCTAATCTACATTTTACCCATAGCTTATATTAAATAGGTTTCATAAAACCCTCCGTTTGTTCTGAATAGAATAAGCAATTAGATTCCTATCGATTTATTTAGGATAATATGGTTTAAAAGAATAAGTTTGATATATAAAATATAGATGCAATTGAGGTATAGGCGCAACTGGTTGCGTCTATACAAGTGTTGTATGCCATGCGAAAAAAGAGCCAACGCACAAATAGCACTTTTGGTTTTTGCCAACACACAGGCAAACGCTGAAAAACCAAAAGAGCTATTTTTAGCCAACGCTTGACTTAATGAATGACTAAAGAAAATCAAATATTAATTGAATTGCTAGATGGTGTATCTAAGTGGTCTGACTTAAAAAAAAAGTTAGAACAATTTAACACCACCCAAACTGAAACGACATCCAAAAAGACTTTAGCAGGAAAAATATTTGAATACTTCTGTAAATACTATTTCCAAACCGACCCAGAAAAAATTGATTTATACACAGATGTTTGGCTTTATGAAGAAATACCTCTAAGCATTAGAAAGGAATTAAACTTGCCCTCTATTGACCATGGAATTGACATTCTTCTAAAAGATATTGACTCAGGGTATCATGCTGTCCAATGCAAATTTAAAAATGATGAACTCAAAAGTCTAAGTTGGTCGGGAGACAAAATTGCCAATGTTTTTGCATTGGGAACAAATTGCCAAAAAATTATAGTCTTTTCAAATGTTGCTGATGTAACGAAAGTTGCAAAAGCATTTGGAGATAAATATGAGCAAATTCTTAATGACACTCTTTTAGAATTAGATGAAAATGCTTTTATCCGCATTCTATCAATAGCAAAAGGAAATCAACTTCCAAGTATTGAGAAATTTAAACCTCGTGACCATCAGAAAATTGCAATTGAAAAAGTTGTAACACACTTTAAAAATGAAAGCAGAGGACAATTAATCCTGCCTTGTGGTGCTGGTAAAACTCTAACTGCTTTATGGATAAAAGAAGGGTTGAAACCTAAAACAACACTCGTTTTAGTTCCCTCTTTAGCCTTACTAAGACAAATAAAAACTGATTGGGCTAGACAAAAAAGCACTTCTTTTCGCCCCTTATATGTTTGCTCTGAAAAGGACATTAATAAGGGTGATGATAGTGCAGTTACGCAATCATATGAGATTCAAGGTCCAGTTACAACAGATTACAAAAAGGTTCGGGCATTTCTGGAAAAAGAGGGCGATAAAATAATCTTCTCTACATATCAATCTATAGAAGTTGTATCAATAGCAAGTTTACAAATTCCAAATTTTGAATTCGGTTTGATTATATGTGATGAAGCTCACAGAACTGCGGGAAGCACAAAGAAAAACACGTTTACAATTGTACACGACAATGACAAACTACGAGCTTCAAGAAGGCTTTATATGACTGCAACTCCGAAAGTTGCTTCAACAAGTTTAAAAACTAAACTTGGAGACGAGTACGAATTACTATGTGATATGAGTAATCCTACTGTTTTTGGAGAAGAAGCTTACAGAATGAGTTTTGGGGAAGCAATTGACAAAGGTATTTTAGTAGACTATAAGATAATAGGAATCGGAGTAACTGATAAGGAAGTTAAAAAGTACATTGAGGAACGTGAATTTATAGGTCAGATAACAGCAGAGGACTTGGCGCACAATTTTGCTTTAGAATTGGTAATGACTAAATACAAAGCCTTTCATGGCTTAACCTTTCATTCAAAAGTTATATTAGCAAAAGAATTCGCAAATCGACATTCCAAATTCTTTGACAATATTTATTCAGAAAGCGTAAATGGAAAACAATCAACAACCTTTAGAAAAAAGGTGTTAGATGAATTTAAGAATAGTGCAAAAGGAATTGTTTCAAATGCACGCTGTTTGACAGAAGGCGTTGACGTGCCAACAATCGATTTAATTTATTTCTGTGACCCAAAGACTTCTAAAATTGATATCGTACAAGCCTCAGGTAGAGCGTTGAGAAAAGACCCAAAAGGAGGCAAAAAAAGTGGTTACATTATTATTCCCATATTTCATCATATTGAAGAAAATCTTGAAGATGAAATTAAAAAGAAACCAATTTTCAATTATCTAATTCAAGTCGTGAGAGCCATGTGCGACCAAGATGAAAGGTTGGAAGCAGAGATTAATGACATAGCATCTAAAAAAGGGAAACGGTCTAATTCTAAACTACTTATTGATTTCAAAGACAATGAAATAGAAAAGATTATTAAACTAGAAGGGTTAGAAAAAAAACTACAAAACGTTCTATTTGATGAGATAATTGAAAAAACAAAAGATTTTTGGCAAGTAATGTTCATGCAGCTAGTTGATTTTCAAAAGAAATTTCAACACTTAGAAGTTTCTCGAAAGGAGAATCCTCAATTATGTAACTGGATTTACGAGCAACGAAGAAAAAACAGAGCAAAAAAACTAAATCTGCTAAAACGGAATAAACTTGATTCAATTGGTTTTGATTGGAAAAGTGAAGAATTTAGAGAGGATACTGACTATGATGACATTTGGTGGGATAGTTACGTTAAACTGGAAGCATACTACAAGGAGAATGGGAACTCTGACATACCAGCAAGATATAAAAAGGACAAGCCTCTAGGAACATGGGTGGTTGCTCAAAGGGCAAAAAGAAGAAAAAATGAATTGAACCAAGACCGCATTGACCTGCTTGATGAATTGGATTTTAGTTGGGATGCTAAAGTGAAGATTTTCGACCAATTCTGTCAAAAGCTAATCGAATACAAACAGAAATATGGTGATACCAATGTTCCTACCATCTCAAAGGATTTTCCTAAGCTAGGAAAATGGACTAATAAATATCGGTCAATCATAAATAATGGGGAACTGCAACCAAATGGCTCAATTAAATACAGTGGTTCTTACCTTAGTAAAAAAGAAATAGAGAAACTAAAGTCGATTGGATTTAAAAACTCAGTTAGAAAAACAAGATGGGAAGACTACTATGACGATTTAAAAGAGTTTTTCGACAAAAACGGTCATTCAAAGCCAGTCCAATCAGAAGAACCACAATTGTATTATTGGGTTTATAGAAACAGAAAAAATCAAAAAGACCTAACAACCAAACAAATCAGCCTCTTAAAAGACTTGGATTTTGATTTTTCTTTCGACTCAAAGTACAGTCGTTCTGGAAGTACACAAAACTGGATGGAACGTTTAACACAGTTACAATTGTTCAAAGATGAAAATGAAAATTTTGACCTAACACCTGAAAACGAAATCTTTGAAGGTCTTTATGACTGGTTAGTTTATCAAAGACGATTATTTAATAATGAAACACTAGACTCAGAAAAAGTAAAAAAACTTAAATCAATTGGATTAGACTTCAACACAGATTTTCTACCATACACAGAACAAGAATGGGAGAAGAAATTTGAAGCAGTAAAAGAACTTTATAATAACACAGGTTCATTCTTTATTTCCTCAACCGATATAGATAATCGTCCTCTGCTTTCATGGCTACGATACCAGAAAAAGTTAGAAAAAGAGGGCAATTTAGATGAAGAAAAAAGAAAAAAGCTACTTGAATTAGGATATTCTTTTACCCATACGTACAGAGGTAAAGGAAATAACTCCAAACCAAGAAATGAGGAACAATGGTTAAAGAAACTTGCCGATTTAAAGGAATACTCTGAGAAGAACGGTACATTTCTAATTCCTAAATCAAATGAAAATTACTCACATCTAATTCCATGGATTCAATATCAAAAGAAACTATGGCGAGAAGATAATTTATCCTCAGATAGAGAAGCTAAACTATTGGGTATTGGTTTTCCATTTGAAGAAAGTTACAGAGGTAAAACACTTAATTCATTAGGTCGGTCTTCCGAAGAAAAACAATCTGTTGATGAAGTCTGGCTAGATAATCTCAATGTATTAAAAAGCTATTATGACGAATTTAAAACATGGCTCATTCCTACCGATTCGGAGGAATATAAGTCACTTAAAGCTTGGTTACAATATCAAAGACAACTATTTAGAAATGGCAAACTAAATGAAGACAAAGTATCCAAACTAACTGAAATAGGATATTCCTTCGATTTAGATTTTAGAGGTCGAAAACCACAAAACAACTTAATTGATTGGGAAGAAAAATTAGAAGAATTAAGTTTCTATTTTTCCAAATATAATACCTTTCTCATTCCTAAAAGCCTACCTCAATATCAAGACCTTAAAAAATGGCTGATTGAGCAAAAGAGACTATATAAGAATAACCGATTAACTGATGAGAAGTTAGAGAAATTAAACAAAATTGGTTACTCATTTGATGTTAACTATCAAGGTAAAAAGTTTGAATTCGAAGTAAACCCTAGTTCTCGTCCAACCAAGACCAAAACAAAAAGCACATCATTTGATAGTTGGGAACAAACCTACTTACTTCTTTTGAATTTTAAGATCTATGAAGGACACTGTAATGTTCCTAGAAGCTTTGAAAATAAAACTCTTGCAAACTTCGTAACGAGAAACAGATTTCTATACAAAAAAGGTGAATTAGAGACTGAAAAAATTGAAAAGTTAAAATTACTGCAATTCGAATTTACTGCACCAAAGTCAAATGCTTGGAAAAATAAATTTGAAGAGTTAGAGACCTTTTTCAAAAAAAATGGACATAGCAATTACCAGAAAAGTGATGGTAATCCGAGTATTTATCACTGGATTCTAGGTCAAAGGGTTGCCAAACGTAAAAACAAACTAGCCTCTGATAAAATTGCTAAACTAAATTCAATAAAATTCATTTGGGAGCCTAACAGTAAAGGGGCATCACCACGAGATGATGATTGGTTTGATAAGTTGATTGAATTAAAAAAGTACAAAGAAGAATTCGGACATACAAATGTTTCCCAAATTGACCCGAAGTACAAAAAATTAGGTCGTTGGCTAAATGATCAACGAGTTTATAAAAAAGGGAGAAAAAATACGAAAGGAGAAATTACTTATTTGAGTGAGGAAAGAGAAGCTTTTTTAGAGGAATTAGGTGTGATTTGGGACATGAAAGAACATGAGTGGGACACTAAGCTCAATCTACTTAAAGAGTTCTATGAAAAATACGGACACTTTAATGTGAAACAATCTGACAAAGAGTTTGACGGTTTATATTACTGGATTTATAATATCCGTAAAAAGGGAACTTCGAAAGTAAATATTGCTAAGCTTTCAACAATTAGCTTTCCTATTGATGAATTAAAAGAAATTGAAAATGAATAAAAGTATCAACGCTACAAAGCCATACACATTGCCAAGTCGCTCTAAAGCCAACAGCCCGAGCCCAAACTTGTCAATAAGTATGTCTTTTGCCTCCGCTCCTAAAAAGAAAGCACAGGCACACACAATGGCTAAAAAAACATAGGGGTTTTGGTGGTAAATTGGAAGTTTTAAGCTTCGATTATAGACCGCCAAACCAAAATTTTGATAATGTAAAAAGAAAGATAATTATAAAAATATTTGGCTTGGCTAAGTGCTAAAATGAAAGGGTAGAATTTCAAACTCCCCTACGTTTCTTAGCCGGGTCGTTGGGTGTAATACGAAAAATGAATAGAGAATTATATATACAAATAATTAGAAATGAATGCGACTTTCTTGAAAAAGAAGGTTACCTATTTAGTAAAATAGAAAATAATATCTTTTACAAAAAAGAATCCAATTATGGAGAGATCAGAATCAGATTTAACTGGATAGAATATGGAGATAAATTTATTACACAAGGATTAACAGTTGAAAAAAGATTTAATGAAGTTGAAGAGGTGATTCTTAAAATTGTAGAAGGGGAATTAGGCAATTATTATACTATCTATAAAAACCCTTGCTTTGAAGATATACAATCAGATTTAAACTATACTGAACTTGAAAATAATATAAGGTTTGAAACTTATAATATTAGAGATATTAAACTTTTTGCAAAGACAGTTAAAGCTTTTTATTCAAATACAGTATTAAAATATTTAAAGAGATATGAAAGTTTAAACGCCTTAGACAAAGAACTAAAATCACTATTAGACTCAAAGACAATTCAAAGTATATTTACTTCATTAGAGAACACAACAATCCTAAGATTCTGTATTGTAGCATTTATTTGCAACAACAAGGATATACTTACGTTTTTTGACAATATTTATTTACCTTATTTGAAGGATAACTCAAGTAATGAACTGAATAAAACTGAACTGAATGGATTACTGTACATTCAAAGTGTTTTCAGAGATAAGTAGTTGATAAAATACTACACACAATAACTAAGAATTCGTTTTGCCGATAGGCCAAAAATGAATTCTGTGTTGACGAATCCGGTTGATTTGCCGTACTATGGGTAAAACGATGTATTTAGGGAA